>JAHCKB010000065.1 GCA_026125985.1 Bradyrhizobium sp. | reverse complement strand
CCCATGCCGCAGTTTTGCGTATGCACATGCTGGCCCGGCTCGATCGGCGCAGTGGCAAAACCGATGATCTGACCATAGCGGCGCACCGGCTCACCCAGCGCGATCGGCTTGATCGCAACCTTGTGGCCGGCCGGTATCCGCTCGCGCGTGGTGACGCCGTCGGCCACCACCAGTCCGGGCGGCAGGCTCGATCGCGCGATCAGCACGCCGTCATCGGGATGCAGTCGGATCACGGGGGCCGGAGCCATTGGGATTCTCCTTCGGAAGAGCGAATGGCGGGCGGCGAACAGCAGCCCCGCCTCGCCACTCCCTATTCACCGGTCGCTACTCGGTATTCGTCGTTCTCAGGCTTTTCCGCCTGAATCCTTGCGGGTCTGGTTCACCTGCATCTTGGCATAGGTCATCATCAGGCCGCTCTCGTTCGAGAGTGTGACGAGCTTGAAGCCCATGTTGATGGCGCGCACCGCGCCTTCTGCGCCGGAGCAATGAATGCCGGCGTTGAGGCCGCGCTTGCCGCATTCCTTGATGATCTTCTCGTAGATCTTCAGGATCTCCGGCTCGTCGCGATCGAGCTTCGGCACCAGACCGTAGGAGAAGCCGAGGTCGGACGGACCGATATAGACGCCATCGATGCCCTGGACGTCGAGGATGGCTTCCATGTTCTCGACCGCGGTCTTGGTCTCCATCATCGGCAGCAGCACGATCTCGTCATTCGCGGTCTGCTGGTAGGAACCGGCCGAGCCGTACATGCCGGAGCGGATCGGGCCGTTGGAGCGGACGCCCTTCGGCGGGTACTTGGCGTAGGAGACGAGGTTCTTCGCCTCCTGGGGCGTGTTGACCATCGGGCAGATCACGCCATAGGCGCCGCCGTCGAGCACCTTGCCGATGATGCCCGGCTCGTTCCAGGGAACGCGGACCATCGGCGTCACCGGGTGGCCGTTCATTGCCTGGAAACATTGCACCATGGAGAGGTAATCCTGCACGCCGTGCTGCATGTCGACCGTGACGCTGTCGAAACCGCATTGCGCGATCACTTCGGCGGAAAATCCCGACGGGATCGCCAGCCAGGCATTCACCACGGCCTTGCCCGAAGCCCAAACTTTCTTGACGTTGTTGTTAGCCATTGATCGCGTTTCCTTGTGATGCAACCGTTTGAGAATTGTCTAGCTGGTGGCGCGCTGAATGCTGACTTCGCTGACGCCAACTTCGCGCGCGGTATTGACGATCGCAGCCCAGGTGTCGTCGGGCAACGGCACGCCATTCGCTGTGCGCTCGGCGCGGGTCTTCCGCTCGGGATCGCCGGGGATCAGCACCTGATCGACGCCGGCGACCGGCTTCGTGGCGCGAATGAAATCGACATAGCGGGTGATCTCGCCGTCGAAGAAGTTCGAGGTATCGACCACCTTGGGATCGACATAGAAAGACAGCATGCCGTTAGCGAAACGGCGGCCGCCGGAAGTGGCGCCGGTGCCGGTCAGCGCACCACCGAGCAATTCGCAGATCAAGGCAAGGCCTGAGCCCTTGTGCTCGCCGAAAGCACGAATGGCGCCGGTCCCCTTGGTATGATCGCGAGGACCGTCCGGCGTGTACGGACCATAGAGCACACTCGGCTCTTCGCTCAGCGTGCCGTCGCCGTCGATCAAGGCGCCCTTCGGCAGCTTCTTGCCGCCGCGGCTTGCCACCAGCACCTTGCCTTCGGCCACGATCGAGGTCGCAAAATCCAGCACGATCGGATCCCGCCCTGCGCGCGGAATGCCGACGCAATAAGGCGCTGTCGACAGCCGCTTTTCCACGCCACCGAATGGCGCCACCAGCAGCGAACCAGCTGCGTTGACGAAATGCACCGACACCAGCCCCTCGGCGGCGGCCATCTCCGCCCAATCGCCGACGCGGCCAATATGGCCGGCATTGCGCAGCCCTACCGCAGCAAGCCCCGCCTTCCTGCACTTTTCGATACCGGTCTTCACCGCAAACGGCGTCACCGTCTGCCCATAACCGAACTTGCCGTCGACCACGGCGAGCGACGGCGTGTCCACGACAATCTCCGGTGTCTGATTGGGCACGACGTTGCCCGTCTTCTTCCACCTGACATAGACGGGCACACGGATCACGCCGTGGCTGTCATGGCCGGTGAGATTTGCCGTGGTGAGATAGGTCGCGATGCGCCTTGCTTCCTCGGGCGAGGACTCAGCGTGGGAAAATACGTCCGCGACGAAGTCGATGAGATTGTTGACCTTGATGGTGACCATGTCTGGATTTTCAGCCGTCTTCCTTGTCGCGGTACCGGCTGTCTCGCAATGCAGCGTACCGCGCTCCCTGCGCCGGTTTTGTTGACCGGCTTCATCGGCACTTTGAGCGAAAAACCGCAGCGATGTCCACTGTCGTGGCCGGCACCGGCTGATGATCGCAATCATTTACAGTCAGGCTATGCGCTGCGCCCGTACCATCATGCAAAATTGCATTCACCCGTCGTCGCCATCAACGCCCTCCATTCCGGCGAGGTCTTGTTCCAGGGCGGACAGCATCTCCTGCAATTCGGAAAGCCGGCGCGCACCGAAGCGGCGGGTGATCTCGGCGTAGATCGCCTCCGATGTCGGCGCCACGGCTGCGATCAACTTCAGCCCCTCGGCCGAGATCGAAACCACCGCGCGGCGCTGGTCGGCCTCCGCTGCCTTGCGCTCGACCAGTTTCCGCGCCTCGAGGTCGCGCAAGATACGCGACAGGCTCGGCCCGAGCAGGAAGGCCATGCGGGCGAGTTCCGTGACCTCGATGGCCTCTACCGCAGTCAGCGCCCGCAGGATGCGCCACTGCTGCTCGGTGAGACCCTGGTTGCGCAGCGAAGGACGGAACTGGCGCATCACGGCTTCGCGCGCGCGCAGCAGTGACATCGGCAGTGAACGGGAGAATTCACGCATCGGCAGCCGGCCGGACGTCGACACCGCCGATGAGCTGGAATCCTCAGGCGATTTCTTGCGTGCCATGCGTATCAAGTTTGCGCTGCAACAAGCGGCGACGAGGTTTGCACGGAAACACTTAACATGTTAAACATCTTCGCGCACCCCGTATTGACGGTTCCCGATGGCCCTCTCGCAAGACGAAATCCGCAGCGCTGCCGAACGGCTCGACCGCGCGGAGAAGACCCGCACGCAGATCCGCCAGCTCTCGCTGGATCATCCAGGCATTACCATTGCGGATGCCTATGCGATTCAGAAGGCCTGGGTCGAGATGAAAGTGATGGCGGGTCGCATTGTCAAAGGTCACAAGATCGGCCTCACGTCGAAGGCAATGCAGAGCGCGCTCAATATCGACGAGCCGGACTCCGGCATCCTGCTCGACGACATGTTCTTTGCAGATGGCGGGCTGGTGCCGACCGATCGCTTCATCGCCACCCGCATCGAGGCCGAGCTTGCCTTCATCATGAAGCAGCGCCTCGCCGGTCCGAACTGCACGATGTTTGACGTGCTGAACGCGACGGATTTCGTGGTGCCGGCCCTGGAAATCCTCGATACGCGGGTCGAGCGCGTCGACCCCCAGACCAAGGCAACACGCAGGATATTCGACACCATTGCCGACAATGCGGCCAATGCCGGCATCGTGCTCGGCGGCCGCCCGATCCGCCCGCTCGATGCCGATCTGCGCTGGATCGGCGCGCTGTGCTACCGCAACGGCCAGTTGGAAGAGACCGGCCTTGCCGCAGGCGTACTCAACCATCCGGCGACGTCGGTGGCGTGGCTCGCCAACAAGATCGCCGCCAACGGCCTGGCGCTCGAAGCGGGGCAAGTGGTGCTGGCGGGATCGTTCATCCGTCCGATCGAGACCTGCAAGGGAGACACGATCCAGGCCGACTATGGACCGTACGGATCGGTTAGCTGCTACTTCGCCTGAAACCGTGACAAGAACAATCGGAGCGAACCGCCATGCCGCATTTCACCATTGAATATTCCGCCAATCTCGATGCGCACGTCGATATGGCCGCTGTCGTCGAACTGGTCCGCAAGGCGGCGGTCGAGACCGGCATCTTTCCGCTCGGCGGCATCCGTGTGCGTGCGATCAAATGCGAGCACTATGCGATTGCCGATGGCGACCCGCGGCTCGGGTTCCTGTCGATGGTGCTGCGGCTCGGCGAAGGCCGCGACCTCCCGACCCGCAAAAAGGCGGGCAAGCATATCTTTGAGACTCTCGCCACCTATCTCGATCCGGTCTTTGCCCGCAGCAAATTCGCTTTGTCGTTCGACATGCAGGTCAACGACAAGGAAACAAGCTGGAAACGCAACAACATTCACGACGCTCTGAAAGCGGAAGCCGCCCATGGATAAGGTCAACGCAAAACCTGCCGACGTTTTTCAGGCCAATCGCGACCGCGCCGCCCCTCTCCTGAAGAAGTTGCGCGCCGATGGTATCGGCCACATCATCGACGGCAAGGTCGTGCCGTCGATCTCCGGCGAAACGTTCGAAACCCGCTCGCCGGTGGATGGCGCGGTGCTCGCCAGCGTCGCCCGCGGCAATGCCGAGGATATCGATCGCGCCGCCACCGCCGCCTCGCTCGCTTTCAAGTCCTGGCGCGACATGGCAGCTCCGATGCGGCGCAAGCTGCTGCATCGCGTAGCCGACGCCATCGAGGACAATGCCGATGATATCGCCGTGCTCGAATGCATTGATACCGGCCAGGCCCATCGCTTCATGGCCAAGGCGGCGATAAGGGCTGCGGAAAACTTCCGCTTCTTCGCCGACAAATGCGCGGAGGCCCGCGACGGCCTCAATATGCCCAGCGAAGAGCACTGGAACATCTCGACTCGCGTGCCGATCGGGCCGGTCGGTGTCATCACGCCGTGGAACACCCCGTTTATGCTCTCGACCTGGAAGATCGCGCCCGCTTTGGCCGCCGGATGCACCGTCGTGCACAAGCCGGCCGAATGGTCGCCGGTAACCGCCGATCTCCTGGCCAGGCTCGTCAAACAGGCAGGCGTGCCGGATGGCGTGCTCAACACCGTGCACGGCTTTGGCGAGGAGGCCGGCAAGGCCCTGACCGAGCACCCCGCCATCAAGGCCATCGGCTTCGTCGGCGAGAGCGCGACAGGCTCTGCGATCATGGCGCAGGGAGCCAAAACCCTGAAGCGGGTGCATTTCGAACTCGGCGGCAAAAACCCGGTGATCGTGTTCGACGACGCCGATCTCGACCGCGCCCTCGATGCCGTCGTGTTCATGATCTACTCGCTCAACGGCGAGCGCTGCACGTCTTCCAGCCGTCTCCTGGTGCAGCAAAGCATTGCCGACCGCTTCATCGAGCGGCTCGCCGGGCGTGTACAGAAGCTCAGGGTGGGACACCCGCTGGATCCAGCGACCGAAATCGGGCCGCTGATCCATGAACGGCACCTCGCAAAAGTCTGTTCCTACTTCGACGTCGCGATGAAGGACGGCGCGACGATCGCCGTCGGCGGCAAGCCGCATGACGGTCCCGGCGGCGGGCACTACGTTGAGCCGACGCTGGTTACCAACGCCGATCCGAAGATGCGCGTCGCCCAGGAGGAGGTGTTCGGCCCCTTCCTGACCGTGATCCCCTTCCGCGACGAAGCTGACGCGGTGGAGATCGCCAATGGCGTGCAATACGGTCTCACCGGCTATGTCTGGACCGGCGACATGAGCCGCGCGCTGCGCGTGGCCGATGCGCTGGAGGCCGGCATGATCTGGCTGAACTCCGAAAACGTCCGCCATCTGCCGACGCCGTTCGGGGGCATGAAGGCCTCCGGTATCGGCCGCGATGGCGGCGACTACTCGTTCGACTTCTACATGGAGACAAAACACGTCTCGCTCGCGCGCGGCACGCACAAGATCCAGAAGCTGGGAATGTAGCCACCGAGGAAACCATGCCCGTTCCGAAACACGTTTTCGATCCGCCGTTCAACATCATCCGGTGCAGTCACGCCGTTCTCGACGTCACCGACCTCGATGTCAGCCGCGCCTTCTACGAGACAACCATCGGCCTGCATGTCGAGGATTGCGACGACAAGGCGGTGTATCTGCGCGGCAGCGAGGAACACCAGCATCACTCACTGGTGCTGCGGAAAGCCGCCGCGCCCGCCTGCAACCGGCTCGGCTTCAAGGTCGGCGACGAAGGCGACCTCGACAAGGCGGCCGCGTTCTTTTCAGCCAACGGCATCGCGCACGCTTTTGTCGAGCAACCGTTCCAGGGGCGCACCCTGCAGTTCACCGACCCCTTTGGTTTCCAGATCGAACTCTACGCCCGGATGGACAAGCGCCCTCACTTGCTGCGCCGCTACGACCTCTACAAGGGCTGCCATCCGCAGCGGCTCGATCATTTCAATGTCTTCGCCGCGGAAGTCCAGGATACGATGGATTTCTACGCAAGACTCGGCTTTCGCCTGAGCGAATACGCGGAGGAAGATGGGCCGAACGGTCGCATCGCGGCGGCCTGGCTGCATCGCAAGGGCAACGTTCACGACTTCGCACTCACCAACGGCAAGGGACCTCGCCTCCATCACTTTGCCTATTGGGTGCCCACCGCGATGAACATCCTGCATCTCTGCGATGTGATGGCATCGAGCGGCTACCTGAAGAACCTCGAGCGCGGTCCCGGCCGCCATGGCATTTCCAACGCCTTCTTCCTCTACGTGCGCGATCCGGACGGCCATCGCCTCGAACTCTACACCAGCGACTATTTCACGGGGGATCACGATCACGAGCCGCTGCGCTGGTCGCTGCGCGATCCGCGCCGGCAGACGCTGTGGGGCGCGCCTGCCCCGCGCTCCTGGTTCGAGCAGGGCTCGCTGTTCTCGGGCCAGACCGTGCGCGAGCCGCAGTTCGTTGCTCAGGTTCTGGTGGCGGATTGACGCGATGACCCCGCTTCGCCTCGCCACCTATCACATCAGCGGCATTGCAAAATACGGCTTCGTGACCGATCGGGGCATCGTCGATCTCTCCGCGCGCTTCGACTACCCGACGCTGCGCGAGGCGATCGAGGTGGGCGCGCTGATGAAGCTTGCCGAGGAAGGCGCGCGACATTCGCCCGACCACGCGCTCGCCGACATCAACTGGCTGACGCCGATCCCTGCGCCTGAAAAGATCATCTGCATCGGCGTGAACTATCCGGACCGCAATGCGGAATACAAGGACGGATCAGACGCGCCGAAGTATCCCAGCATGTTCATGCGCACGCCGCGGTCCTTTGTCGGCCACAACGTGCCGCTAGTTCGCCCGCGCGCCTCGCAGCAGCTCGACTATGAGGGCGAACTCGTCATCGTCATTGGCAAGGCGGGCCGGCATATTCCGGAAGACACCGCGCTCGACCATATCGCGGCGATCACGCTGTGCAACGAGGGCACACTTCGCGACTGGGTGCGGCACGCCAAGTTCAACGTGACGCAGGGCAAGAACTTCGATTCTTCCGGCAGTCTTGGCCCGTGGCTAGTGCCCTATACCGATCAGGCCCAGATCGCCGATATTCGCCTCGCCACGCGCGTCAACGGCGAGACGCGACAGGACGACCGCACCGGGCGGCTGATCTTCGGCTTCCGCTATCTTCTTCACTATATTTCCACCTTCACGACGCTGGTGCCAGGTGACATCATCGTCACCGGCACGCCGACCGGCGCAGGCGCGCGATTCGATCCGCCGCGCTATCTGAAGCCCGGCGACGTTATCGAGGTCGAGGCCGAAGGCATCGGCATCCTGCGCAACGGCGTCGTCGACGAAGCACCCTGAAAGCGATTGGAACTGCAATGAGCGTAGCGTCCGGTGGAGAAGCCATCGTCAACGGCCTTGTAGCACATGGCGTCGATACCGTGTTCGGGCTGCCCGGCGCGCAGATCTACGGCCTGTTCGACGCCTTCCATCAGGCGCAGCTCAAGGTGATCGGCGCGCGGCACGAGCAGGCCTGCGGCTACATGGCTTTCGGCTATGCGCGCGCCAGCGGACGGCCCGGCGTCTTCAGCGTGGTGCCGGGCCCCGGCGTACTCAATGCAAGCGCCGCCCTTCTTACCGCCTTCGGCTGCAATGAGCCGGTGCTGTGCCTGACCGGACAGGTGCCGACGCCATTTCTCGGCAAGGGCCGCGGCCATCTGCATGAAATGCCGGACCAGCTTGCGACCCTGCGATCCTTCGTGAAATGGGCAGACCGCATGGAATATCCGGACGTTGCACCCGCAATGGTCGGCCGCGCGTTCCAGGAAATGCTGTCGGGCCGCCGCGGGCCCGCATCGCTGGAAATGCCCTGGGACGTGTTCACCCAGCGCACCGAGGTCGGCCGGGCGCAGGTCTTCGATCCCTTCCCCGCACCGCAGCCAGATCCCGACCGGATCAAGGCTGCGGCTGCGCTGATCAAGGCCAGCAGGAATCCGATGATCTTTGTCGGCAGCGGCGCCATCCATGCGTGCGAGGAGATCCTCGAGCTTGCCGAAATGCTCGATGCGCCGGCCGTCGCCTTTCGCAGCGGGCGCGGCATCGTCTCCAACGCGCACGAGCTGGGCCTCACGATGGCGGCGGCCTACAAGCTGTGGCCCACCACAGACCTTATGATCGGGATCGGCACACGGCTGGAATTGCCGACCATGTCGCGCTGGCCGTACCGCCCGGACGGACTGAAATCGATCCGGATCGACATCGATCCCGTCGAAATGCGCCGCTATCCGCCTGAGGTTGCCGTGATCGCGGATTCAAAGGCCGGCACCGCCGAACTGGTCTCTGCCGTACGGAAGGCGGGCTTCAGCAAAGTTGCCGGCCGTCGCGCCGCCATTCGCGAAGCAACCGCGGCGGCTGAAAAGGAGATCCAGCGCATCCAGCCGCAGATGGCATATCTCAAGATCCTGCGTGAGGTGCTGCCTGCGAATGCGATCGTCACCGATGAGCTGTCCCAGGTCGGTTTCGCCTCGTGGTACGGCTTTCCGATCTACGAGCCACGCACCTTCATCACCTCGGGCTATCAGGGCACGCTAGGCTCGGGCTTCCCGACCGCGCTCGGCGCCAAGGTCGCGTATCCCGACCGGCCCGTGGTGGCGATTGCTGGCGATGGCGGCTTCATGTTCGCCGTGCAGGAGTTGGCGACGGCCGTCCAGTTCCGCATCGGCGTAGTCACGCTGGTCTTCAACAACAACGCCTACGGCAATGTGCGGCGCGACCAGCGCGAGCGGTTCGACGGCCGCGTGGTGGCCTCCGACCTCGTCAATCCCGATTTCGTCAAGCTTGCGGAATCCTTTGGGGCCGGCGCCGCTCGGGTTACCTCGCCCGATCATTTCCGCCCCGCGCTGGAAAAGGCGCTGGCCGATGGCGGGCCATATGTGATCGCGGTGGAAGTGCCGACCGACTCCGAAGTCAGCCCCTGGGCCTACATCCATCCGGAAAAGCCGGCCTAAACACCTCGCGCCTGGATTCGCGAAGCCGCAATCGCCAGAAGGCCCGCGCCGGCCACGGCCCAGCACGCGACAGGCGCCCATTGCAGCAGCGGCGCGTATTCCGGCATCTTTTGCAAGCCCCCGGCAACCGCCGCCATCCGCGCAAAGGTTGCCAGCGCCAGCGCCGAGAACACGAGGCCCACCACTTTGCCTTCCGCGCCGGTTTCGCCGATCGCGAGCGCTGCGGATACCGCCGCCATCAGCATGCAGCCCCAGGCCGCGCCAGCGAAGAACTGCGCCGCGATCATGACATGCAGGTTGCCCGCCAGTTCCGCACCGATCACCGCAAGCGCACCGATCAGGCCGGCAGCGCCAATTACGATCAACCCGCCGCGATGCTTCACGACCAAGCTGGCCGGGAACATCGCGATGTTGAAGCCGATCCAGAACACGGGGATCAGCCATGGCAGGTCAGTGGCTTGCGCGAAGCGCAGATAGAACGGCGCGCTATTGATGCTGAAATGAAGCTGATAGCCCAGCGAGAGGATCAGCATCGAGGCGATGAAGAAGATCGGTATCGTACTCAGAGGCTTGGCTGGCGCGGCCGGCTTTGCGGCAGGCGGCTCCTCCGCAATATCGCGCTCGACCTTTGCAAGGGCGAACGTCGTCAACAGCAACGCCACACCGGATATCACGAAAGGCAGTCGCGCGTCGTGGCTCTTGAGGACCACGCCGAGATAGGGCGAGACCGCGCCGGCCAGACCATAGCCCAGCATCGCCAGCGCCGACAGAAACGGGATCGCCGGTTTGGCGCGGTGCTTGCCAAGCAAGGTCAATGGCGGCGCGCGCAGCGCGGAGGAGGTGATCACCCAGACCACGATCATCGCAATGAACAACGTCTGGGCGCCCGGCCCCGTGCCGGCCACGAAGGGCAGCGCGACGAAGGCCGCGCAGGAGATCGCGGTTAGCACTCCAACGAATACGCTTATCCGCCCGACCAGCTTCGCCACCCGGTCGGCGGCAACCCCCATCGCGGTGTCGAAGATGGTGAAGATTGCCTGATCGAGCATCAGGATCAGGATTACCGCCGTCGGCGCAATGCCGACTTCGGCGGCGAGCTTCGGCAGATAGATCACATAAGTGGTCCAGCTCAGGGTGAACACGAGCTGCAACACGGCGAGATAAACGCCGGTGCGATTGACGGTGGGGCTGGCGGCATCGGCCTTGAGTTCTGTCGCGGTCATTGGATGAGTTTAGACGAACCTTTCGTCTTGCGGGAGAGGGTCAGCGCGCCCTTCGGAAGGTCAGGTTGATCCGCTTTCGGCCGACCACTGCGTGCTCCCCGTCGGCGAGCGGCGCAACGCCATGGAAGAACAGGCGCGACAGCCCGCCCCAGACCACGACATCGCCATGCTCGAGCCGGTAGCGCTGGGGCTTGTCTGTTCGCTTCATGCCCCCGAACAGGAAGATGGCGGGCAGTCCCAGCGATACCGAGACGATCGGGGATGAAAAATCCTTCTCGTCCCGGTCCTGGTGCAACGACATCCTGGCGCCGGGCTCGTAACGGTTGATCAGGCAGGCGTCGGGCGCAAAGCCGGAAAAGCCTGCCTCCCGCGCCGCCCTCTCAGCCAGTTCTCGAAACAATGCGGGCATCGCGGGCCACGGCTTTGCGGTCTCCGGATCAGCACCGTCATAGCGATAGCCGCGGCGGTCGGTCACCCATCCCATCTCGCCGCAATTGGTCATCGCCACCGACATCTGGTGGCCGCCCGGGGTGAACATGCGGCGGAACGGTGCCTCAGCCTCGATCGCGTGCAGCGCCGCGAGCACCCCCACTTCGACGGGTCTTGCGAAGCCGCGCAACAACAAGGCGCCCTCGGCCATCGCTTCACGTGACGGCAGGACATCGACAGCGCTTTCGAACAGGTCGGCGGTCAACGGGCTCGCTTACTTCGCATCGTGAAAAATGACGCCGGCGGTGTGACGACGGCCGGAGCGGATCCGGCTCACGCCATGGCGCAGATTAACGCGATAGGTGCCGCGCGTCCCCTGGACAGGGCGGTGATGCACAGCAAATGCCACCGCATCGCCCTGCCCGAGCGGCACCACTTCGGCGCGCGACTGCATACGCGGGCGCTGTTCGGTCAGCACGAACTCGCCACCGCAAAAATCGCTTCCAGGCTGCGACAGCAGGATCGCGACCTGGAGCGGGAATACGTGCTCGCCATAGAGATCCTGGTGCAGACAGTTGTAGTCGCCGGCTTCATATTTCAGCAGCAGCGGCGTCGGTCGCATCTGGCCGGCGTCGTGGCAGCGCCTGAGAAATTCGGCATGCGTGGCCGGATAGCGGATGTCGATTCCCATCGCCCCATTCCAGCGGTTGGCGAGTTCGACGAGCCGCGCATAGAGCGCCGGCCGCAGTTCGGCGACCGGATCGGGCAATGGATAGGAGAAATATTTGTATTCGCCTCGGCCGAAGCCGTGCCGGCTCATGACGACCCGGCTGCGGAACCGACTGTCGTCGGAATACATCGCCGCGAGCGTGCCGCACTCGTCCGGCGTCAGGAGGCCTTTCAGTACGGCGCACCCCTGCGCGTCGAGCTCGGCTGTCGCCTGCGCCCAGTCGATGGCATCGACACGGGCTGCGATGTCTGAGGCGGACCGAAGTGTTCTGGCGGTGGCTTTCATGACCGATAGTCTCGCAAGCGCTGCCGCCTTCCGCCACCCGATTTCCGGTTACCCCCGCACCGGCAGCACGATCACGTCATAGGCGTGGCTGAGCTTGCGTTTCAGCACGGGGTCTTCCAGCTCGTATTCGAAGCGGACCGAGGGGCGGATACCGCCCTTGGCCGCGAAAGTGCCGCCGAACATGGCGCAACCGTCGGGCAGGCCGGGCTTGCCGAAGCCGCGCTCGATCAGCTCCGCTACCGGAAGCATCGCATCGAGCGTGCCTTCCTGATAAAGTGTCCGCTGGCCGTCGAACCAGGCCCAGGAGCGCAGGATCATCTGGTCCCAGTGGCCGATGACGTCATCGAACTGCCAGAGGAGCGGCGACATCGGCTTGTCGCACATCTGCTTCGACACCGTGACGTTGTAGCTTTCCACCTTGCGGTCGGTGTGATCGGAGCCGAGGCCGACCAGCATCCGCCCCTGCCAGCCGATCAGCACGAACTCGACCTCGCCGGATGAGTCGCCGCCGCAAACCTCGATCACCTCGTCGGTCGTCAACCGCCGCGCCGAACCGCGATAGTAGATCGGCGTGGTCGCCGGCCGCGCGATGCCGACCGCTTCGAGTTCGGCAATGTGCTTGTCGCGCGCCACCGGGTCGCGGCCGGTCCAGCCGGCAATGACGGCCTGATCGATAGACACGGTCTGCGGCGTTTCCGTGCCGTCGCCCACAACGATGAAGGTCAGCTCATGCACGAATTGTGCCCTCCATCGCGGCGGCCAATTCGAAGATGCGGCGGTCGGAGCCGCCGGTGGCGGCGACCATGAAGCCGACCGGCACCTCGCCCTCGCGATGCGCGGGCAGCGAGATAGCGCAGCCGTCGATCATGTTGATCAGGGTGCAATTGCGCAGCGATCGCAGGTTGGCGGCGGCAAACGCCTTGTCGTCTGCGAGATCGGCAATGCGCGGCGGAGTGTTCGCCGTAGTCGGCATGACCAGCGCGTCATAGGGCGCCAATCGCGTGGCGATGCGCTCGATCAGCGACCGCCGCGCACCGAGCAGGTCGATATAGTCGGCCGCCGTAATGGCCTCGCCGCGCATGATGCGCACGGCGACACGGGGGTCGTAGATGTTTCCCTTGCTGGTGATGAGGTAGCGATGCCAGGCGAAGCTCTCTGCAGCGGCGAAGCCGCCCTTCGCGTTCATCACGCCGACGTCGAGGAATTCGGGCACTTCGATGTGCTCGATCAGCGCCCCGGCCTTCGACAGCGCCTGCAGGTTACGATCGAAGGTCTTCGCCACCGCCTCATCGAGTTCGTCGAGCGCAACGGTCGTCGGAACGGCCAGCCGCATGCCCTTGATCGAGCGCGGCCGTATCGCGGGAATCCCGTCGCCGGCCAGCACCGCGTCAAGCGTGGCGCAGCAGGCCACGGAGTTGGCGAGCGGGCCGAAGCTGTCGAGCGAAGATGACAGCGGTACGCCGCCCTCAAGCGGCACACGGCGCTGTGTCGGCTTGTAGCCGACGATGCCGTTATAGGCCGCCGGAATCCGGCAGGAGCCGCCGGTGTCGGTGCCGAGCGCGCCATAGGCCATGCCGTCCGCGATCGAGACCGCCGCGCCCGATGACGAGCCGCCGGGCACATGTCCCGCGCCGCGCTGCCAGATGCCCTTCGGGGTGCCGTAATGCGGATTGATGCCGATGCCGGAATAGGCGAACTCTGTCATGTTGGTGCGGCCGATGACGACAAATCCGGCAGCGCGCAACCGCGCCACGACCGGCGCGTCCGCTTCTGCCGGTGGCGAGTCCTCCAGCGCCCGCGAACCCGCTCGGGTCACCTGCCCCTTAATGTCGAAAAGATCCTTGATCGAAACGGGAATGCCGGCATAGGGCGACGGCGCGGCATTCGCCTTGCGCAGGCCATCCATGGCGTCTGCAGCTTCAAGCGCTGCGTCCCTGTCGACGTGCATGAAGGCCCGCTGCCCCTCGCCTGCGGGATCGGCGATCCGGGCCAGGCACTGCTCCACCAGTTTTCGCGCCGAGGTCCGTCCATTCGCGAGGTCGTCGGCCAGCGTTGCAAGCGTCTTGTTCGACATTTCGTTTTGTCCCTGGGGCGGCGCACGATATTTCGCGTGCCGAAATGGCGCGCACACTACGCGGCGATGCACTGGCATACAAGCGGTTCGGCTCGAGGCATACGGCCATGCAAGCGCGCCGGTGGACCGTTGACGGCGAATGGTCAATTGTCGCATCAAGATCGCAACAAACGGGCCTTTGCCCTTCAGGGAGGACTTGCCGAGATGGCCGAGCCTGCGCGCGCCAAACCGAAACCGACGCCGGAGACCCAGGACTTCTGGGACGGCACCAAGGCCGGCGAACTTCGCCTGCAGCGCTGCGATGCCTGCACGCATGTGTATTTTCCGCCGCGGCCATTCTGCCCGTCCTGCGCCAACCGCAAGGTCACCTCGTTCAAGGCGAGCGGCAAGGGCAAGCTCTACAGCTACGTCATCAATCATCGGCCTGCCGCGCCCGGCTTCACCCCGCCCTACGCAATTGCCGTCGTCGAACTCGACGAAGGCCCGCGCATGATGAGCAACATCGTCGACTGCCCGCAGACGCCGGAAGCGCTCGAGCTCGACATGCGGCTGGAAGTCGCCTTCGAGAAGCTCGACGACAAGATCACCCTTCCCATGTTCCGTCCGGCGAAGGGGTAAGCGACCATGCGCAGAAACCAGGTTGCCGTCGTCGGCGCGGCCGAGACCACCGAACTCGGCGTCATCCCCAACATGTCGCAGCTCCAGCTTCACGCGGATGCGGCGCTGAATGCGATCGCCGATGCCGGGTTGAAGCTGTCCGACATCGATGGCTTTGCCACGGCGGTCGAAACCCCGCAGCAGGTCTGCCACTATCTCGGCATCAAGCCGACCTGGGTCGACGGCACCTCCGTCGGCGGCTGCTCGTTCATGCTGCATGTTCGCCATGCCGCGGCCGCCATCGAGGCCGGGCTCTGCAAGACCGTCCTGATCACACATGCCGAAAGCGGCAAGTCGATGATCGGCAAGCTGCCGCGCTCGATTCCCGCCGACAGCCTGCAGGGCCAATTCGAGGCGCCGTTCGGCGTCTACGGCCCGCCCAGCATGTTCCCGATCCCCGTGCTGCGCTTCATGAAGACCCACGGCATCACCCATGAGCAGATCGCGATGGTCGCGGTCGTGCAGCGCGAATGGGCCGCGAAGAATCCGCGTTCGATGATGAAGGACCCGATCACCGTCGCCGACGTCCTGAACTCGCGGATGATCGCCTACCCCTTCCGCCTGCTGCAGTGCTGCCTCGTCACCGACGGCGGCGGCGCGCTGATCCTCACCTCGGCCGACCGCGCCAAGGATTTTCCGCGCAAGCCGGTCTACATTCTCGGCACCGGCGAGAGTGTGGAGACGCCGATGGTCAGCCAGATGGAGACCTTCGACTCCTCGCGTGCCTTCAAGGTCGCAGGCCCCCTCGCCTTCAAGGAGGCCGGCATCACCCACAAGGACGTCGATCATCTGATGATCTATGACGCCTTTGCGCACCTGCCGCTCTACGGCCTCGGCGACCTCGGTTTCATGCCCTACGAGGAAACCGGCAAGTTCATCGCCGACGGCAATACGCGGCCTGGCGGCAAGCTGCCGCTGAACACCAATGGTGGCGGCCTCTCCTATATGCACTCCGGCATGTACGGCATGTACGCACTGCAGGAGAGCGTGCGGCAGATGCGCGGCATTGCGCCGGCGCAAGTCAAGGACGCCAGGATCTCGGTATGTCACGGCGTCGGCGGCATGTTCGCAGCCTCCGGCACGATTATTTTCACGAACGAGCGCTAAGGCGCCGCCAAACCTCGGGAGACAACTTTGGCTAAATCGCTGCAAGACAAGGTCATCATCGTTACCGGCGCAGGCCGCGGCATCGGACGCGAGATCGCGCTTCTCTGCGCGGCCGAAGGCGCCAAGGTCGTGGTCAACGATCCCGGCGGCGCAGCCGACGGCGCGGGCACCTCGGCCGCCCCCGCCGAGGAGGTGGTTGCGGAGATCAAGAAGCGCGGCGGCACGGCCGTCCCCAACTTCGAGTCGGTGGCGGAAGCGATCCCCGCTTCCAAGATCGTCAAGACGGCCACCGATCACTTCGGCCGCCTCGACGGCGTGGTCAACAATGCCGGCATCCTGCGCGACATGATCTTCCACAAGATGAGCGTGGAGGCCTTCGAGGCCGT
>JAHCKB010000064.1 GCA_026125985.1 Bradyrhizobium sp. | reverse complement strand
CGGAATTCGCGGTAATTCAACACCTTCGATGCCGATGGTGAGTGCTTCGGTCGCAGGCAGGCGGTCGGCATCGTCGGCGGCGAGATCAACGACCAGCCCGACCACGGCCTCCTCCACATGCTCGATTCGGCGGATGCCGAGGCCCCGGATTTCGATCAGGCCGGCCAGTTCCCGCGCCGGGCGCACGATCAGTTTTCCGGCGCTTGTGTCGAAGCGGACACGGTCGTCGCCGACCAGAATGGCGGGCGGAACCTGCCCGGAGCGGCCGGCCAGGATGAGGTCGAAGGCGAGGCGCGACTTGCCGGAACCCGAGGGGCCGCGGATCAGCACGGCGCGCTCGCCCACCAGTACGGCCGAGGCATGCACCGTGGGACCAACGCTCATTGTGCCGGCAGCCTGACGACGAAGCGCGCGCCGGCGACCGTTGGCTGGCCGTCCTCGTCGGCGGGACCAGGGCGGTTCTCGGCCCAGATGCGCCCGCCATGGGCTTCGATGATCTGCTTGGAGATCGACAGCCCAAGCCCGGAATTCTGGCCGAAGCCCTGATGCGGCCGGTCGGTGTAGAAGCGCTCGAAGATGCGCTCCAGCGCATCCTCGCGAATGCCGGGGCCGTCGTCGTCGACCACGATCTCGATTTCGTTGCGGACGCGGCGGCAGGTGATGCGCACCTTCTTGCCGGCTTCCGAGAAGGACTGGGCGTTGGACAGCAGATTCGAGATCACCTGCCCCAGCCGCGAGTCGTGGCCGGGCACCGCAAAACTATCGGACGAGCCGCGGCCCTCGAAGCGGACTTCGACAGCGACGTCGTGGCCGAGCCGGGTTTCGTTGGCGACGGAGGCGAGCGTCGTCAGCAGACGGCGGAGGTCGACCAGCGTCATATCCTGCCGCTGCAGCTCGGCGTCGAGGCGGCTGGCGTCGGAAATGTCCGAGATCAGCCGGTCGAGCCGCTTGACGTCGTGCTCGATCACCTCGAGCAACCTCGCACGGCTGGCATCGCTGCGCGCCAGCGGCAGCGTCTCCACCGCCGAGCGCATCGAGGTCAGCGGATTCTTCAGCTCATGGGCGACATCGGCGGCGAACATTTCGATCGCCTCGATACGATTATAGAGCGCATCCGTCATGTCGCGCAGCGCGCCGGAGAGATGGCCGATCTCGTCGCGGCGGCGGGTGAAGTCGGGGATCTCCACGCGGGTGCGGATGCGGCGGCGAACGCCCTCGGCGCTGTCGGCCAATCGCCGCACCGGGCCGGCGATCGTGCTGGCGAGCAGCAGCGACAGCATGATCATGACTGCGGAGGCGACCCCGCCGATCTTCAGGATGGCGAGCCGCTCGTTGGTGACCATCTGGTCGATGTCGTCGCCCTGCGTCGACAGCAGCAATGCGCCATGCACGGCGCGGAAACGCTGCACCGGCACGGCGACAGAGACGATCACGGCGCCGCGGTCGGTGACGCGCACTGCGCTGCTCTTCTGACCTTCCAGCGAATGGGCGACCTCGTCATAGCCCTTGCCGTTGTTTAACTCGCGATAGGATGGCAGATCGCCGCGATTGAGCCAGTTGCGGACCGCGGTCATCCCGCGTTCGAGCATATTGGGCTTGTCGTTGGACGGTGGTGGCAGCTCGATGCGCAGCACATCGCCGCGGCCGAACAGGTTGCGGCTGTCGATGATCAGCCAGCCTTCGCGGTCGTAGATGCGGGCGCGGGTCTTGGTGGGCGAGATCAGCCGCCGCAGGATCGGCGCGACGCGCTCGGGATTGATCGGGAAGTCGGCATATTCGTCCGGAACGCCGTAGCTCTCGCCGAGCTTGAGATCGAGCAGCTTGTCGACGTCGACCGTGGGGGTATTGGATTCGACGGTGGCCGAGGCCGCGATTGCGACCGCGATGATCTCGGCCTGCACCAGCAAGCTCTGCGCGCGCGCCTCGATCAGGCCGGCGCGGAATTGCGAGAGATAGAGGATGCTCGCCACCAGCGCCACAAGGCCGGCAAGATTGAGCGAGACGATGCGGCGCGTCAGGCTCGAGAAAGACAGCGCAAAGAAGAACTGCCAGGCGCGGCTGAGCCAGCTCAGTGGCCGCCGCCAGCCTCTCTGCGTCGGGCTTTCAGCGGCAGAATCATGCTGATCGAGCGACGGGGAGGCGTCCTCGGTGTGCAGACCCTGCTGGGGCGGCGTTCGATCGAGCACAGGCAAAACTGCCGGTTGTTGTTCTGGTCCCGCGATGCAATTGACCGGCGCAACTTACCTCGGATGCGCGGCCGACGTCAGTCGATACAGGCACGCGCCCGGCGCGCGTCAGGTTTCCTTGAAGCGATAGCCGACGCCGTACAGCGTCTCGATCATCTCGAATTCGTCGTCGACCATCTTGAACTTTTTGCGCAGCCGCTTGATGTGGCTGTCGATGGTGCGGTCGTCGACATAGACCTGGTCGTCATAGGCCGCGTCCATCAGGGCGTTGCGGCTCTTCACCACGCCCGGGCGGGTGGCGAGCGCCTGCAGGATCAGGAATTCGGTGACCGTCAGCGTCACCGGCTCGTTTTTCCAAGTACAGGTGTGGCGCTCCGGATCCATGCGCAGCAGGCCGCGATCAAGTGCGCGAGCATCAGGCTCCTTGGGTGCGGCGGTCGGATCCTTTGGCTGCGAGCGGCGCAGCACGGCCTTGACGCGCTCCACCAGCAGACGCTGGGAGAACGGCTTGCGGATGAAGTCGTCGGCGCCCATCTTGAGGCCGAACAATTCGTCGATCTCCTCGTCCTTGGAGGTGAGGAAGATCACCGGAAGGTCGGACTTCTGCCGGAGCCGCCGCAGCGTCTCCATGCCGTCCATGCGCGGCATCTTGATGTCGAGGATGGCGAGATCAGGCTGGCTGGTGCGGAAACCATCAAGCGCCGATGCGCCATCCGTGTAGGTCATGATACGATAGCCCTCGGCTTCGAGCGCGATCGAAACGGACGTGAGAATGTTGCGGTCGTCATCGACCAGGGCGATTGTGGGCATGAGCCTGCTTTCAGCATTGAGAGTGGCTTGAGCGGCGCGCAAACCTGCGACCCGCCGCAAAATTAGCTTTGAACCCGGTCAAACGAGCAATGCAAGCTGGGCTGAAGTGTGACCGAGTTACGCCAAAACGTGTCCCGGGGGAACCGCGTTTCAACCTGTCCGGGACAGCGTTTAGCCCAAAAAAGAGACCGATTGCAATAACATGGCGGGAAATTGATGATGCAGCCGACCCCCGATTTTAGCGCTTCCAGAATGGCCAAATCGCTGCTTCGGCGTAGCCGGCAGGGCGCGCTCGCGACCCTGATGGTTAACAGCGGCGACCCGTATTGCTCGCTGGTCAACGTTTCCGCCAACCCCGATGCCGCGCCGCTCCTGCTGATCTCGCGGCTTGCCATCCATACCCAAAACATCCTGGCGGACAGCAGGGTCTCGCTGATGCTGGATGAGCGCGTTACCGGCGATCCACTGGAGGGCGCCCGCATCATGGTGGCGGGGCGTGCCGAAGAGCTTTCGGGCGAGGCCGCGGCGCTGGCGCGTCGCCGCTACCTTGCCGCCCATCCTTCGGCGGAGGGGTTTGCCGACTTCAAGGATTTTGCCTTCTTCCGGATCGCACCGTCAGGCCTGCATCTCGTTGCCGGCTTTGGCCGCATCGTCGACCTTGAGCCGGCAAAATTCCTGACCGACCTTTCCGATGCCGCCAGTCTGCTCGAAGCCGAGGCGAGCGCGGTCGAGCACATGAACCAGGATCACCTCGAGGCGATGAATCTCTACGCGACCAGGCTCCTGGGCAGCGATGCCGGCGATTGGCGCTGTACCGGCTGCGACCCCGAAGGCATAGACCTGCAGGCCGACAACCGAACCCTGCGACTGGAATTCCCGGAGCGGGTCAGGACGGGCGCGGAATTGCGCCAGATGCTGGTGCGGCTGGCCGGCGAGGCGCGCGCAAAGCAATAGGCCCGACCACTGCCTTGAACGCGTATCGGGTCCGGCGCGACCCATGCAGCATGAAAACGTGCGGACATTTGCGGATACTGCGGCGGCTGGGGTTTGGGCTGGCGTTGGCCGCGAGTACCTGTCCGGCAACACCGGCACCGGCGCAGAATGTCAGCGCCCAGACCACGAAAATCATCGACCTGGAGCGCGCCGGCAAGTTTCAGGAGGCTTTGGCGCTGGCGCAGAAGACGCTCGCGGATGCCGAGAAGGCGCGCGGGCCCGTGCATCGCGATGTCGCGGCAGCCTCGAACAATCTCGGCCACGTCCTTGCAAGCCTCGGACGGGATTCCGAAGCCGAGCCGCTCTATAAGCGATCACTGGCGATCTTTGAGAAGGTCGTCGGCCTCGACTCCCCGAATGTCGCGCCGACGCTGAACAATCTCGCCGCGCTTTATCAACGGCAGGACCGATTTTCCGATGCCGAGCCGCTGTTTCGGCGGGCGCTTTCCATCAGCGAAAGGTCGCTCGGCCCCAGTCATCCCGACACCGGCCGTTCCCTCAACAACCTCGCCACGCTGTTTGAGAAGCTCGGACGCCACGGCGATTCCGAGCCGCTGTTCAGGCGCGCTCTCGCGATCTACGAAAAGGCCGGCGGGCCGGAAAATCCGGCGGTTGCGACCCTGCTCAACAATCTCGGCCAGGTCACCAAAATGACGGGCCGCCATGCCGAGGCCGAGCCGCTGATCAGGCGCTCGCTGGCAATCCGCGAGAAGGTGCTGGGTCAGGATCATCCCGACGTAGCGCGCTCGCTCAACAACATGGCCGATCTCTACGAGAGGCAAGAGCGCTATGCCGACGCCGAACCGCTTTACCGGCGCGCGCTTGCGATCCGCCAGCGTGCAGTCGGCCCCGATCATCCGGAGACGGCTATTTCGACCAACAATCTCGCCAATCTCCTGCGCCTGGAAAACCGCGTGAACGATGCCTTGCCGCTGCTGGCGCGGCTGATCGTTACCGGCCGCGCGCAGGTGCGGGTCGCGCTGCCAGTGTTGTACGACGCGCAGCGGCTGCAACTGGTCGCATCGGGAACGGCGCTGGACGATGCACTCAACGCGATCCAGCGCGGCGCGCAGTCCTCGGCGGCGTCCGCTGTCAACAAGCTCGCGGTGCGGCTTGCCGCCGGCAACGACCGTCTTGCCGAGCTGGTGCGGCGGGATCAGGACCTCGGTTCGGAAGCCGAATCCCTCGACAAGTCGATCATTACCGCGGTGTCGAAGGACCGCGCCAGGCGCGATCCGTCCGGCGAGCAACGCGCCCGCGACCGCATTTCCGCGATCGCCGCCGAGCGCGCCAGGCTGCAAAAGACGCTTGCGGCCGAATTCCCGGAGTATTCCGCGCTTTCAAACCCGCTGCCGCTGACGTCGGGGGAAGTGCAGTCCTTGCTCTCGGCCGACGAGGCCATGGTGCTGTTTGCGATCATCGAGAAGGAGAGCTACGTGCTCGCGCTGACGCGCGATGGCTTTGACTGGAAACCGATCTCGCTGGACGCCGAGGCGCTGTCGCAAAAGATAGCGGCGTTCCGGCGCGGTCTCGATATAGCCAAGGCAAGCGATGCTTCCGGCAAGTCCGGCCTGTTCGACCTTGCGCTGGCGAACGAACTCTATGCCGCGCTGCTGTCGCCGGTGGCGCCGCTGATCCGGGACAAGCGCAGCCTGCTGGTCGTGCCGTCAGGCGCGCTGACCGCGCTGCCGTTCCATCTGCTGGTGACCGAGCGGCCGGCGATGGCCATTCCCGATATATTCGATGGCTATCGCAACGCCGCGTGGCTGCTGAAACGGCACGCCGTATCGGTTCTGCCGTCGGTCGCGAGCCTGAAGGCGTTGCGGGCCTTTGCGCGGCGTGACCAGAACATCAAGCCGATGACCGGCTTCGGCGATCCGCTGTTCGATCCCGCGCAAGGAGCGGGCGTCAAGCGCGCTGCGCTCAAGACCACCTCCCGCAGCGTGGCGAGCGTGGCCTATACCGAATTCTGGCGCGGCGCCGGCGTCGACCGCGCAAGGCTCGCGCAAGCCCTGGCGCAATTGCCCGATACCGCCGACGAACTCAATGCGGTGGCGAGAGATCTCGGCGCTGCCGCCGATGATATCCATCTCGGCAGCGATGCCAGCGAGGCCACGCTCAAGCGCGCGCGGCTGTCCGACTATGCGATCGTCTATTTTGCCACCCACGGCCTCGTCGCCGGTGACGTCAAGGGCGTGGGCGAGCCGTCGCTCGCGCTCAGCATCCCCGCGCAGCCGACGGAGCTTGACGACGGGTTGCTTACGGCGAGCGAAGTGGCGCAGTTGAAACTCAATGCCGACTGGGTGGTGCTTTCCGCCTGCAACACGATCGCCGGCGACAGGCCGGGCGCGGAGGCGCTTTCGGGGCTGGCGCGTTCGTTCTTCTACGCCGGCGCCCGGGCGCTGCTGGTGACACATTGGGCGGTCGATTCGGCAGCCGCCACGCGCCTGACCACCTCGACGTTCGCTCGCCTCAAAGCCGATCCGAATATCGGCCGCGCCGAGGCCTTGCGCCAGGCGATGCTGGCCTATCTCGATGACGCTTCCTCGCCGCGCAACGCCTACCCGGCATTCTGGGGGCCCTTCGCCCTGATCGGCGAGGGTGTCAGCCGCTGATTCCCGGGCCGCGGAATTGCCGCGTCATTGCTGCGCCGCAACATGATGGGTCAACCATCACGACGCGACCCTTCGCCGCGTAATTTTACGACTGAAAAGGACCATGCTTCGACGAGTATTTGCGCAAGATCAAACGCCGTCACTGAATAAACCAAATATGGCGGGATCGGCTTGGCAAGCCGCGCGTTCAACAGTAATAGGTCGCCGGACCGAGGCCGGGACGGCCGTATTTGGAGGTCACCGCGGCAGAGGCGGCTTGGCGGCAAGCGCGCCGGAGATACGCGGACTTCGAGGAGGATCCTTCGTGCAAGAGACGGGCGTGCGCAACGGTGCCTTTGGCGCCGACAAATTCGGCTTAAAAAATCTTCAGGCCGTGCACTGGAATCTGGGTGCGCCCCAGCTTTACCAGTACGCGCTGGCGGCAGGCGAGGCGGTGCTGTCGGCCGATGGCGCGCTCTGCGCGGATACCGGTGAATTCACCGGCCGCAGCCCGAAGGACAAGTTCACGGTGCGCGATGTCACCACCGACAAGAAGATGTGGTGGGCCGGCAACCAGTCGATCACTTCGGAACAGTTCGACGCGCTCTACGCCGATTTTCTCAAGCATGCCGAAGGCAAGACGCTGTTCGGGCAGGATCTCTACGGCGGCGCCGATCCGAGCTACCGCATCAAGACCCGCGTCTTCACCGAGCTTGCCTGGCACTCGCTGTTCATCCGTACGCTCCTGATCCGCCCCGAGGCGGTCGAACTGTTGGCATTCGTGCCGGAACTCACCATCATCGACATGCCGAGCTTCCGAGCCGACCCGAAACGTCACGGCTGCCGTTCGGAGAACGTCGTCGCCATCGATTTCGCCCGCAAGATCGTCCTGATCGGCGGGTCTTATTATGCCGGCGAGATGAAGAAGTCGGTCTTCACGACGCTGAACTATTATCTGCCCGAGAAGGGCGTGATGCCGATGCACTGCTCGGCCAATGTCGGCCCCAAGGGTGACACCGCGATCTTCTTCGGCCTGTCCGGCACCGGCAAGACCACGCTGTCGGCCGATCCGAACCGTACGCTGATCGGCGACGACGAGCACGGTTGGGGCAATGACGGCGTCTTCAACTTCGAGGGCGGCTGCTACGCCAAGTGCATCAAGCTCTCCAAGGAAGCCGAGCCGCAAATCTATGCTGCCTCCACCCGCTTCGGCGCGGTGCTCGAAAACTGCGTGCTCGACGAAGACACCCGCGTGGTCGATTTCGACGACGGCTCGAAGACGGAGAATACCCGCTCGGCCTATCCGCTCGACTTCATCCCCAACGCCTCGCGCACCGGCCGCGCCGGCCAGCCGAAGAACGTTGTGATGCTGGCTGCCGACGCCTTCGGCGTGCTGCCGCCGATCGCCAAGCTTTCGCCCGCGCAGGCGATGTATCACTTCCTGTCCGGCTACACCGCGAAGGTCGCGGGCACCGAGCGCGGTCTCGGCAATGAGCCGCAGCCGGAGTTCTCCACCTGCTTCGGCTCGCCATTCCTGCCGCTGGATCCATCCGTCTACGGCAACATGCTGCGCGAGCTGATCGCCAAGCACAATGTCGATTGCTGGCTGGTCAACACTGGCTGGACCGGCGGCAAATATGGCGTGGGTTCGCGCATGCCCATCAAGGTCACGCGCGCACTGCTGACGGCTGCCCTCGACGGCAGCTTGCGCAACGTCGAATTCCGCACCGACCCTTATTTCGGCTTCGCGGTGCCGACTGCGCTGCCGGGCGTGCCCAGCGAAATCCTTGATCCCGTCAACACCTGGAAGGACAAGGCCGAGTTCGAAAAGACCGCGCGTGCGCTGGTCGGCATGTTCCAGAAGAACTTCGCCAAGTTCGAGGCCCAGGTCGACGCCGATGTCCGCGCCGCCGCTCCCGAAGTGAAGCTGGCTGCCGAGTAACCCTGCCGGGTATGTGCCTTGCGTAACAAAGGGCGGTCCCTCGGGCCGCCCTTTTTGTTTTGGTCGCCCCGGCGCAGGCCGGGGCCCATACGCCGCGGCCTTCGGAAGGGGCAGGCGGAATAATGGCTTCGTCTCAACAACTGACATTCGTGGTTATGGGCCCCGGCCTGCGCCGGGGCGACAGCAGATTTGTGCTCACCGTCCCGGCAGCATCGCATTCGTAGGGGTACGGCGGTCGGTGATCTGCAGGCCGAACAGGCTGCCCAGCAATTCCACGGCGCTGCGCGCCGTGCGGCCGCGCTCGTCGAGGAAGGGGTTGAGCTCGACAATGTCGACGGAGTGCACGATGCCGGAGTCGTGCAGGAGCTCCATGATCAGATGCGCCTCGCGGTAAGTCGCGCCACCCGGCACCGTGGTGCCGACGCCGGGCGCGACGGCGGGATCGAGGAAGTCGACGTCGAAGGAGAGGTGGAGCACGCCGTTGCGTGCCTTCACGCGCTCGATGACCCGGCGGATCAGCACCGCGACGCCATGCTCGTCGATCGCGCGCATGTCGGCGATGGAAATGCGCCGCTCGTGGACGAGCTTTTTCTCGAGCGGATCGATGGAGCGGATGCCGAACAGGTCAAGCCGTTCGGGCGTGATCGAGGCGCGCGCATGGTTGCCGAGCAGTTGGTCGAGACCGGGCTCGCCGCACAGAAACGCCGCCGACATGCCGTGCATGTTGCCGGTGAGGGTGGTGGCCGGCGTGTTGTAGTCGGCATGGGCATCGAGCCACAGCACGAACAGCGGCCGACCTGCTTCCTGCCAGTGGCGAGCAACGCCGTTGACCGATCCCATCGAGAGCGAATGATCGCCGCCCATGAAAATCGGGATCGCGCCCGAGCGCGCCATCGCATAGGCATGTTCGCTGAGCACGCGGACCCAGCTCTTCACCTCGTCATAGTATTTCGCGTTCGCCGGCGGCGGTCCTTCGGACAGGATGGCGGGCCGCGCCAGATCGCCGTGGTCCTCGACCGCAAATTCGAGTTGTTCGAGCAGGCGGGCAATGCCGGCGGTGCGCAGCGCCGCCGGCCCCATCAGCGTGCCGGCCTGCGAGGCGCCGATCTCGATGGGCACGCCGAGCAGTGCGATGCGTCGCGTGTTGGCAGGGGCATCGGACATCGGGCGCTCCCTTCAGGGAGCCGGCCGACGTGAGACTCCCTATGCCTTGAAGTAGGCGATCTGCGTCGTGGTTGCCAGCAGCCGGCCGTTCGGCGCCCACAGGTCGCCGTGCTGGTCGCCATAGCTCTTGTGGAAAATCCTTGCGTCGGCGACACCGAGCACGCGGGTGGTGTCTTCTGCTTCCAGATCGGCGACATCGACGTGGAAATAGGTCGTCAGCGACACCGTACCGAAGGGAACCAGTTCCCGCCTGGCATGGAAGATGCGAGCAAAGAACGCGTCCGACATCGACATCAGCGAAAGCGCATCGACCTTTCTCGGCGCGCGGTCGGCGATCCAGAGCTTGGAGAAGGTCTCGACCGGTGCAGGCGAGCCGCCACGCTTCGGCTCCCCCTCGACAAAGCGGAAGTCGTATTGCTTGATCCAGGATGCTGCGATGGGCAGGACGAAGGGCAGCGTCTCCTCGAACGCTTTCGCGCCCGGATACGACGCCTGCTGATGCGACCAGGATGGCCTGCGCTCCGCGAACACGGCGGTGGCGAACGTCGCCACCGCGCCGTTGCCTTGCGTCATCTCCACGCACCAGTGCTGGCTGGAGCGGTTGGCCTTGATCAGCCGGACGTCGAGATCGAACGGTCCTTGCGCGATCGGTGCGCAATAGTTGACCGTCAACGCGGCGGGATCGCCCGCGCGTTGCGGATGATCCATCAGCGCGCGCAGGACGGTCGCGGCGGTGCAGCCGCCGAACGGGCCGACAAAGGCCCAGTAGTCATCGCTGGTGTGTCCCTGCCAGCGGCTGTCGCCGGGCGTGACCCTTGTCGCCTCGTCGAACAGATGCGGCGCCTTGGTGAGCATGAGTTCTTCCAACCGTTGCCATGACGTATGTCATGCAATATCGCGGTTCACGCCGCCAAATTCAATGACGTCGGAAGTAAGTATTCTCCGGGCGGGGGCGGCAGGCGATTTCGCCAGTCGGAATTCTAGCCGCCTGCGCCGCGCTGGAAGCCTTTCCCCTGAGTGGCCGACGGCGAGCGCCGCACCGGAACGTGCCAGATGTCCTCGGCATATTCGCGGATGGTGCGGTCGGAGGAAAACCACGCCATGCGCGCGACATTGAGGATGCTGGCGCGGGTCCAGGCCGGTATCACCTGCCAGCGTGCATCGACGCTGCGCTGCGCCTCGTAGTATGAGTCGAAGTCGGCGGCGACCATATAGGGGTCGTGGAAGCGGATCGCCTCCGCGATGCGGGCGAAGCGGTTGGGTTCTTCCGGGGAGAACTCGCCGTTCTCGATCGCGGCAACGGCGCGCGACAGCCGCGGCGAGCGCTTGATGATGTCGGTCGCATCCAGTCCCTGCTTGCGGCGGATCATGACGTCGTCGGCCTCCATGCCGAAGATCGCGATGTTCTCGGCCCCCACATGGTCGCGGATTTCGATGTTGGCGCCGTCGAGCGTGCCGATGGTCACCGCGCCGTTCAGGGCGAGCTTCATGTTGCCGGTGCCGGAAGCCTCCATGCCGGCGGTGGAAATCTGTTCGGAGAGGTCGGCGGCCGGAATGATGACTTCGGCCAGGCTCACATTGTAGTCCGGCAGGAAGATGACCTTCAGCCGGCCCCTGAGATCGGGGTCGTTGTTGACGGTGTCGGCGACGTCGTTGATCAGCTTGATGATCAGCTTGGCGTAGTGATAGCTCGCCGCAGCCTTGCCGGCGAATATCTTCACCCGTGACGCCCAGTTGCGGTCCGGCTCGTCCTTCATCGCCTGATACAGCGCGACCGTCTCGACGATGTTGAGCAGCTGCCGCTTGTATTCGTGGATGCGCTTGATCTGCACGTCGAACAGCGCCGACGGATCGACCTTGGTGCCGAGCCGCTCCGCAATCAGGCGCGCCAGCGCCAGCTTGTTGTGATGCTTGACGTCGCGGAAACGCTGCTGGAAGGCGTTGTCGCTGGCGAGATCCTCGAGTTTCTCCAGCAGCGAAAAATCGTCGAGCACAGCCTCGCCGCAGGTCTCACGCAGCAGCGCGGTGAGCCGTGGATTGGCGAGCATCAGCCAGCGGCGGAAGGTGATGCCGTTGGTCTTGTTGGTGATGCGCGATGGATAGAGATGGTTGAGATCGTGGAACACGGTCTCCTTCATCAGCTCCGAATGCATTGCCGAGACGCCGTTGATGCGGTGGGAGCCGACGAAGGCGAGCTGTCCCATCCTCACCTTGCGGCCGCCCCGCTCGTCGATCAGCGACACCGAGGCGCGGAAGTCGATATCGCCGGGACAGCGGGCCTCGGCCAGCGCCAGGTGGTGCACGTTGATGCGGTAGATGATCTCCAGATGCCGCGGCAACAGCCGCTCGAACAGCTCCACCGGCCAGGTCTCCAGCGCCTCCGGCAGCAGCGTGTGGTTGGTGTAGGAGAAGGTCGCAACCGTGATCTTCCAGGCCTCTTCCCAGCGGAAATTATGCAGGTCGACCAGAATGCGCATCAGCTCGGTCACCGCAAGGCTCGGATGGGTGTCGTTGAGCTGCACCGCGACCTTCTGCGGAAGGCTGCGCAACTGCCCGTCGGCGGCGAGGTGCCGCTCCACCAGATCCTGTAGCGATGCCGAGACGAAGAAAAACTCCTGGCGCAATCGCAGCTCCCGGCCCGCCGCGCTCTCGTCGTTGGGATAGAGAAACTTGCAGATCGCCTCGGCTCGCGCCTGCTCGGCGCTGGCGGAGATGTAGTCGCCGGAATTGAAGACGTCGAGATCGAGCGGGTCGGGTGCGCGCGCCGACCACAGGCGCAGCGCGTTCACATGCTGGCCGCGCCAGCCGACGATCGGCGTGTCGTAGGCAATCGCTTCCACCGTCTCGGCGGGATGCCAGACGGCGCGGTCGCGGCCGCGTTCGTCGGCGTGCTCGACATGGCCGCCGAAGTGGACGTGATGAACCACCTCGGGCCGCTGGAATTCCCAGGGGTTGCCGAAAGACAGCCACTCATCCGGATATTCCTGCTGCAGGCCATGCGAGATGATCTGGCGGAACAGCCCGAAATCGTAACGGATGCCGTAACCGAACGCGGGGATGGAGAGTGTCGCCATGCTCTCCATGAAGCAGGCGGCGAGCCTGCCCAGGCCGCCATTGCCGAGTGCGGCATCGGGCTCCAGCCTGCGCAGTTCCGAAAGGCCCACGCCGAGATCGCCGAGCGCGGTCTCGAACATCGGCAGCAGGCCCATATTGTTGAGCGCGTCGGTGAACAGCCGGCCGATCAGGAATTCCAGTGAAAGATAGTAGACCCGCTTGCGGCCGGCATCGTAGCTCTGCTTCTCGGTCGTCAGCCAGCGGTGCACGATGCGGTCGCGCAGCGCCAGCGCCGCTGCCATGTACCAGTCGCGCTTGGTCGCCATGCCGGCGTCCTTGCCGATAGCGAGCCTGAGCTTGGCGAGGATTGCGCCCTTGATTTCGGCAAGCTGCAACTCGTCGAGTGGCTCGCCGGGGCGCGGATCGTGCTGGAGGGGTTGATCTGACAAACCGTAAAGTCCCGTCGCTGGAATCACGCCAAAAGATAACCTGTCCTGCATCGCGGCGAAAATCACGCGCCGTTGCATGGAGTATTCAGCAATGTATGCAAGGAACGGGCCGCCCCCGAGGCCTCTGCGCGGCTGGACATTGGTGCTAGAACTGGAACCCGAAACTGGGGATCGGGAGGACTTAAGCCATGAAATTGCTGACCGGAATCGCCGCTGCGGCGCTCCTGATCGTCTGCATCAGCGTCACCAGTGCGGCCTACGCCGGACCTGCCGCCGGCGGCCTGAGCTGTTCCTTCAGTGTGCCCAAGGGGGCTTCCCCGGCTGCGCGCTGCGCCGCCATCAAGCGGCAATGCGGCGGCAAGTTCCATGCGAACTATTGCGGAAACAGAATGGTATCGGCGACGAAATGAGGCGTCTCGGGCTGCTTGGGTTGTTGTGCCTGCTCATGATGTCGGAGGCGCGTGCTGCTAACTGCAGTATTCCCTATTTCAGTTTCAATATCACGAGCGAAGGGCCGTGGCCCGCGTTCATGACCGTCAAATCGGGACAGAGTTGCGGCAGCCGTCGCTGGAATTTTTCGACGATGGTGCCAAAGCGATTGTATCTGGTGACGTCACCACAGCACGGACGGGTGACGTTGAGCGCGCCCGGAGGATACCGGTACTCTTCCGCGCCCGGCTATGTCGGCAAGGATACCTTCACATTGAGGCTGTGCGGCACCAAGGATGGCGGGTTTGAGGGCTGCGCAAATCTCCTTTTCAACGTGACCGTTGTGAATTAGCGGCCGATCCGGCGAGACGCGCGCGGGAACAACTCCACGCCAACGCGTTGCTGCAAACGCAACCATAGCGTCGACCTGTCACGTCACTGCCCTCAAATCAGCATAGAGGGCGGACCATTGGCCATCGCTGCTGCCAGGTCCCGCATGACCTATCTCTATCTTGCGTTCGCCATCCTCGCCGAAGTCGTCGCGACGACGTTCCTGAAATTGTCGGACGGTTTCAGTCGGCCGCTGCCGTCGGCCGTCACTGTGGTTGGCTACGCGCTGGCGTTCTATTTCCTGTCGCTGACGCTGCGCAGCCTGCCGACGGGGCTTGTCTATGCGGTGTGGTCGGGCGTCGGCGTTGTCCTGATCGCCACCATTGCCTGGGTGTTCCAGAGCCAGAAGCTCGATGCTGCAGCCCTGTGCGGCATTAGCCTGATCGTGTCCGGGGTGGCGGTGATCAACCTGTTTTCCGGATCGACGCCGCACTAGTCGCCCCGGCCTTCGCCGGGGCGACAAAGCTATTCTACCCCCTGCTGGAACGAATTAAGAACACTTTAGCAAGCCTTTGATATATCATAATGATTCGGCACGTTGCCGACACAACATCTATGGTCTATCCGCTCTTGCGAGGACTACATGTCCACCATCGCCTTTGATCAATTCGCGCTCACACGCATTGCCGATTTCGCCCGCACGCTGTCGCGGCTGCACCAGGCCTCGCGCCGGCAGGCGATCGACGACGACCAGATCGACCGCGAATTCAATGCGGTCTGCATGTCGATCTGGGGCTACACGTCAGACGACATCAGCGACGATCTGTTCTCCGTCGAGGACCACGCCTTCCTGGACTCGCTCGATGAAGCGCATGCGCGCCTGTTCGCCGCCGAGCAGGGCTACGACCTCGTCGACGATCAGGGCATGCTGACGGACTGGTGGGGGTTTTGCTGGATGATTCTGGCGGAGAAGCGCGGCCTGCTGACGGCCGAGAACCGCGCGGCTGCGCGTGCGGCAATCGAGGAAAAATATCTCGCCGCGCCGAATGTGATCGGGGTGATCGTCGGACGTTGACGTTTCGCCCGCGTCAGTTCAACTCAGCCCGCGCTGCTTTCGGCCGTGCCGTCGTCCTGGGCGCGATCGTGACGGGGGGCGGCAGGTCGTACACTTCCACATTCGGCATTTCCGCGCTCACTTCGGCGGTGACCGGAGCGACCTTCATTTCGCTCAGCCGCGCGCGGACTTCCGCGGTCATCCCCGGATAGGACGATATCGGCGTGAACTCCGCCGTCTGGTCGTTGCCGACGCGAACGCCGGAGTAGGCGACGAGCCCGCTCGTCGTCGCAAGCACATCGCCCGGCCGCAGCGAGCCGTCGAGCGAAATGTCGATCGGCGCCAGCCCGCCCGGATCCCGGCCGTTGCAGGTGCAGTCCGCGCTCAGCGCCTTGCGGTAGGCGAAGGCGTTCTCGCTGTTGGCATAGCGCTCGCCATTGGTCGACGTGGCGTATTCGATGTTGCTGCCGAAATAGACTTTGGTGGCGCTCGCCGGGCAGAACGCCTGGCAGAGCTGCGCCGGTGTGGCGTTGCTGCGCGCATGGATCGGAAAATACTTGCCGTCACAGCTACGCACGCAGAAGGCGGGGCCGGAGCCTGCGACGCGCGGGGCCGGAGCCGGTGCGGTCTGCTGGGTGCCGAAGGGATCGGCAAAGAAGCTGGCCCGCGGCAGGGACTGGCGGGCCTGCTGCTTCAGGCCGCCGAACAGGAAGTCGAACGGGCCTTCGGCGAAGGCGACGTCCGGCACGGTCAGGACGGCGGCGGCAACCGCGGCGGCAGCCAGCACCGCCCGGCGCCGCCGCAGCCGATGAGTCAACTCTGTACGCAACGCTTACTCCACCCGACGCAACAAAACGGCCGAGGCGAATACGCGCCTTCGGCAGGGATTCACCATAAGCGAGGATGGTAAATGGTTGATGAGTTGCGGGGCGGCAGTTGAAAAAGAAGTGGGCGTTCGAAGAGCGAAACCTCTCAACTCGTCATGGCCGGGCTCGTCCCGGCCATCTACGTTTCTCTTTCCCGTAGCCCGCTAAGACGTGGATGCCCGGGGCGAGCCCGGGCATGACGGTGGTTGGGGTGGAGCGAAGCGCGGAGAGGGCACTAGCCCTTGAGGAATTCGCCGGCCTTGTAGAGCGAGCGGAACGGCAATCCGGCTTCCTTGAAGGTGTCCGTCGCGCCTTCTTCGCGGTCGACCATGGTGAAAACCAGCGCGACGTCACCGCCCGCCTCGCGCACCGCTTCCACCGCCTTCATCGCCGAGCCGCCG
>JAHCKB010000063.1 GCA_026125985.1 Bradyrhizobium sp. | reverse complement strand
GAAGAGATCGCACTGGCCGAAAAATTCTGGCGCTAGCCAGGGTTGCAGATTGCACGGGCGTGCCGGTACCGTCCGTGCATAGGGTGACGGCGTTGTGGACAGAGCGGGTTTGGCATTCAGCGGAACATGGGAGGACGAATGCCGGCCGGCGGTTGTCCGGGACACCAAGATCCCGCAGAGATGGTCGATGCGCTATTGAGGCAGGATGGCGCTGCCGGTCTGCGCGCTAGGCTAGCGGAACAGCCGGAATTCATGGGCGATGCCGTGCTCAAGGAGCTATGCCGTAGAGCCGCTTCCACAGAGGACAGCGACCTCCTTGGAAAATCTCTCAAGCTGATCCGGGCGCTCCAGGAGCATCGCGATGCATCTGTGAGCGCCGCACAGAACCTGCCTCATGATAGGGCGAAATACGACGAGGATTCCCGCCTCATCACGTCCGCTATCCCCATCCTTGTCGATCGCCTCGCACGCGAGCTCACATGGGGCCGTGATGTAATCTGGGGGTGCTTTCTGGGCGTCTGCGGCGTCGCACTTCACTACTACTCCACGCCAAGCGAGCCGGAGAAAAGGAACTTCGCGAAGAACCTCCTGGAGCAGGGGCTGGCCTTCGCAGGCAACGAGGCAGATGGGCGGAGCTGGGCCTGTTTGCTCGAGGCCCTCGCGGAATCCCTTCTGCAAAGCGGCGTCGATCGCACGGGCGCCGTTGAATACGCCGTCGAACTGCTCGAAGGGGCGCTGCAAGGCGTCTCCCGCACTGACGATCCGGTTTCGTGGCGCCGCATCAAGGGAAAGCTCGGCGTTGCCTATGTCGAACGGCTTTCCGGAAACCATGCACAAAACATCGAAACCGCAATTGAGATTTACCTGGAGGTGCTCGATGCGTGTGATCGCGCTGAAGCGCCGGAGTTCTACGCCAGCGTCGTCCAAGATCTCGGGGTAGCGTACGATCGGCGCATTCGGGGCGACCGCGCAGAGAACACGGAAAAGGCGATTGCCTGCTACAATGACGCGCTGGGTTTCTACACCAAGGAGAGAGCGCCGCACGCATTTGCGCGCATACAAACCAATCTGAGTATTGCCTACCGCGCACGCCTCGTCGGGGATCCCGCAGAGAATTTGGACAATTCCATTCGGGCCGCGGAAGCGGCGCTGGAGGTCATTAGCTGCGAAGACGACCCCGCGGGCTGGGCGACGATCCAGATGAACCTCGGATCATCGTTGGCAGCCCGGCATCGGGGCGACCCCGCTGAAAATTTCCAGCGTGCGATGTCGGCATATGACGCTGCCCTGACGGTTTTCAGCTACGAAACCTATCCCCATGCCTGGGCAAATGTCCGCAGCAACATGGGCTCGGCCTATCTGCAGCACTCGGGCATACCGCCACAGGGCGAGCGGACCAGAAGAGCGATTGAATGCTTCCAGGACGCTCTGCGGGTTCACACCCGGGAGCAATCGCCGGCGTCTTTCGCCGTGACGGTTTACCAGCTCGCCGAGGCGTATCGCGCGCACCGCGAGGGCGATGAGACGGAGAATTTGACCCTAGCCCTAGCAGCCTGTGACGATGCTTTGTCGGTCGCTGACCTTGCATTCGCCGCTCACGATGCGCTTCGCATAGGCATGCTTCGTGTGCAGCTGATACTGCGGCTGGGCGCGGGAAGCGGCATGGAAAGGATGACGGCGCTCGATGAGCTGCAGGAGACCCTTGTCGAACGACTGAACGAGTTGGACTCCCCTGCTGCGCGGCGTGCTGCACTCGGTGCCGTGTCGGAGCTCGGAGAGCTATCCGCGCTCGTGGCTGCGGAGCTGGGCGATCCGGCAGGCGGGCTGGAGCGGCTGGAGCGCATGCGCACGGTGCTCTTGCGGGAAACTCTAGACCTGCGTGACGCACACCTGCGGTGTCTCCCCGAGAGTGCCCAATCCGACATTCGCAAGGCGCGAGACCGCCTGGTGCGCCTTCAGGCCGAGGCCCAGTCGTTTACGCCCGGCAAGAGCCGGGAATTCGGGCAGATCGCCGGAGACATCCGCAAGGGGCGCATGGAGCTCCGTCGGCTCGTACACGAAAATGGTGTTGAGGCGCCGCCGGAGTTCTCAGCCGCGTTTCTTCGATTGCAGATTTCCGCCGATATGGTTCTCGTTGTGCCCGTGGCGACAACGCTCGGTGGCGGCGTCTTCATCAGTCCGGCGTCGCCCGACGATGACGATGACGAAATGTTCCTGCCGCTTCCTCATCTGACCCGCGACGCCCTCGCGGCGCGGGTGTTTCGATGGCACGTTTGCTATCTGGCCATTCTCGAAAGCATTCAGACTGGACAACAGACGAGCGCCATCCTGAGCGCTGCATCCGTGGAGCTGGAGTTATTGCTGTCATGGCTGTGGAACGAACTCTTTGAGCACGTCTGCGCCAAGGTCTCATTGCAAAGCGACTTCAACGATCCCGATCGCTGTTCCCGTACGCGCCTTGCTATCATGCCGACCGGCCACTTTTCAGGGCTGCCGCTTCACGCAGCCTGGCGGGATGCCGACGGCCAGATGCGAACGGTCCAGGAAGATTTCCTGGTTCATTACATAACAAGTCTCACCGCTTTTGGACTCCATAACGCCCGCCCCCCGGTCGCTCAGCCAGAGCCGCTTCGGCCGTTCGGCCTCTTCAATCCGACCGGCGATCTTGCGGCCAGCGAGCACCTGGAGGCGATGGCCCTGCGCGCGCTGTTCCCGGACATCAAAGCGGAAGCGATCCAGATCGGACCGGCCGCGACACGTGGCGCGTTGCTGACAGGAACGCCCGACTGCACCCATCTTCATCTATCATGCCATGGCAGGTTCAACTGGTTATTGCCGGAGAAGTCGGGGTTGATGCTGGCAGACGGAAACTTCGCCATCCCTGATGTCGCGGCAACCCTCAGGCTGGATCATTGCCGCTGGGTCATGCTGTCGGCTTGCGAGACGGGAACCACCGACATGCGGGCGCCAGACGAGGCCACGAGCCTCGCGGGCGCTTTCCTGGCAGCGGGAGCGGAGGCCGTAACAGGAGCCTTTTGGGCCATACCGGATTTGAGCACAGCTTTGTTCGTCTTCAGGGCCTACGAAGAACACCTGCGATTCGGTCGTGAGCCGGCCGATGCCGTCCGGACGGCCGCTCAGTGGTTGCGAGAGTTTCAGGGGGCTGTCAGGTCCGATGGCAGTGACATGACGGGCGCAGTGACCGTTCCCACTACGCAGTTTCGCTACGCTGGTCCCGACGCAGCACCGATCGGCGACGATGGCGAAGAGCCGCCACCGGCACCTTACGCCTCTCCGTTATTCTGGGCTGCCTTTGCCACCTGGGGACTGTAAGCAATGCTTTGGTCAAGCCTGAGCACTCCTCCGTCGGTACCGCGCACATGACCAAGACGCGGAGGGGATCGGTGGTCGTTCGCGACCTGAAACAGAAGATTGACTATCTGATTGCGTGCGTGAGAGACGGCCACCGCCTTCATGCAGGCGGTTCTGGTGCGGCGAGAACCAAGACCCTTTCCCGGGTGAAGATTGGCGAACTTCTCAATGATACGGCCCTTGCGTCGGCGATTGGCAGCAATGCGCAGGCCCTCTCGCATGCGAAGGCAGGCCGTCGTCATCTGCAAGAGTATTCGATAACCAGGCTCTGTGAGCTTTTCGGTCTTGACCAAGCGTCCTTCGTTTCGAGTTCCTTCGAAGCGTTCAGGCAAGAAGTCGAGGCGTCGGCGGGCGACGCGAAAGGTCTGGCCGCATGGCATGCGCTTGTCAGGGACGCACCGGGAGAAGCCTGTTCTATCGTCCTCGACGATCCGTATCCACAAACGTCAGCGGCTGGCTTCGCGCGTGTGCGCTACGCAGATCCGGGGTCAGACCATGCACGCCTGCATGAGCTTACCCGTGTCCCGCTTGGCGCTCCGTTCTGGTTCATCGCCCACAGTCCCCCCGATCGAAGTGGCAAAGCGGCGTGGGCGGGATGGCGGATACTCCTCTTCAATCACGAGCTCCGGTCGGGTGGCTTCAGCTGCCTCGTGCCACGTTTTGGCACTGCCTTCGGCTTCGCGGAGCCGACCTTTCCTTCGGGGAACTTTCCGTTGAGGTTTCCGCGCTTCTCCAATCTCCGGCATCGCAATGTACGCGACCTGGGGCAGTTCGAGATCGTCCTGGTGGCTGCCGCTGGAGGAGTGCCCGCTGGAATAGAGAAACGGTTCGCGGACGAAGGTGCGCAGGATGCGGTAATCGCGCCAACTCTCACGGATCTGGCGAGCTGGCTGCACGCGCGGATTGAAGGCGGCTCAGCAGCGATCGCAAAGGCCGCCTACCAGGTCGTTCCAGCGGGGAACTGACCGGCCATTCAGCCGGGCACATTGCCTGCGGGCAATGACGGCAACTCAAGCGCAAACCTTCGGCAATTGATCAACGAAAGCGATCGCTACGGTTCTCTCACGCAAGGAGAGGCCCGTGTCCAATCGTTTCCCCCGGTCGAACGCATCTTCGCCAGCCAACGGTAGTCCTGACAGCAAGCCCGCAAAAGGCTCTCTGCCAAACGGTCCGGCAGGCGCGGAGACCGAGTCGCGCCGCGCGCCCGCGAGCTCGCTTGGCGTCACTCGGAAATCGGTACCCACACGCGGCAATAGCGACGGTGGCGCCAACCGTTCGCCCTTGAGCAAAGGCGATACGGGCTATGTTTATCACTACGGATCGCCCCCGTCGATCGAGGGCCGTGTGACGGTCATCCGGCCGGTGCCGGGTGTCCCCGATCTGTATGTGGTGCGCTTCGACGGCGAGCGCCGCGCGTGCCGGCGACTGGTTCTTCCGGGCGACTGGCAGAAGCACCCCGAACGCACGCTGAACCAGCTCCGCGCGCTGTGGCGCGTGAGCGTTCAGCCGGAATTCCTGTTCCCCGAGTTCCCGTGGCGCGATCGCGTACCGGGTTCCACGCGCGCCGGCAAAGCCAGGCGTCGCGCAATCACGCGTTCAACAGCAGAAGGAGAGTAATGTCATGTCAGCGACCGTCTTGCCCTTCCCCGGGCCGCCCAAATTCAACAGACCGGAAATCCCGCGCGACATTGCCAAGGGGCTGCTGGTCCCCGGCAACGGCGGTGACCTGAGCGCGGAACTCGCACGTCACGAATTCGAGGCCCAGAACCCGGGAGTCTACCTTCACCAGGAATATGTGGCGCGGGAGGACGCCCGCACAAAGCGCCTGCTCCGTGAGTACAAATTCGCCCAGCTGCGGCGCGCCTGCGAGCCGCTGCAGAAGGTGGTGGTGACGGCTGATGTGCTGAAGCGGCTGCCGCTCTTCTCCTGGATCAAGGCCTCGACCTTCCTGCTGCTGGGGCTGGGCGGCGTCTTCATCGGGAACCAGGTCGGAGCGGCCTACATCCGGAACTCGGGCGTCGACTGGTACGCCGACGACGCGGTGGGTCCGATCCTTTTCATGGCCGCGAGCCTGCTGGGGGCCGGCGCACTCAAGGGCTTCGAGTGCTTCATCGCCACCAGCCTCGGCAAGCGGCTCTACGCCTTCGCGATCTTCGCGACCGGTCTTCCGGCGCTGATCGCCTGGATGGCTGCCTTCGCCATCATCTTCGCTCCCGACGCGACCGGCGGGATGGACCGCCTGATGGGCAACAGCCGTCACGGCCCGGAGATGATCTCGCTCCTCGTCTTCCTGCATCTGCTGGTCGACGTCTTCCTTGCCTACATCTGCTTCGCAGGGGCCGAGAAAGTCCTTCTCGCCGGAAACGTCGAGACGCCGATCCCCAATCCGGAGCGCGTGCACTGGGACAAGCGCATCGAGACTCTGGAAACCGAGCTCATCGAGTCGGCAAAGGTCCGCGGACAGTCCCTCGACTGGCTCGCGGCCTGGGAAAGCGCTGCACGCGCCCATGAAACGACTGCGCGGCTTTCAAGCAATCGCGAGAGAAAAATTCTCGAGGAAATCGCCAAGGCCGCCATCAGCACCAACAACGCTGACGCTCTCAAATAAGGAGACAGACAATGACCATCAAACTGAAGATCTCGGCGGCCATCGTGTCGCTGGCCCTTGCCGTCCCGGCGACGGCGAAGACGATGATCGTGGTTCTGCCGGAGGACTACAGCGGTCCCCGGGAAGAATTGGTTCGCCTCGCGGCGACCGAAGCGAGCCAATTGGCGACGGCGGACCGCCTTCTCTTCATCGAGGCGGCGAACCGCAAACAGGCCGCCACCGTCGTTCGTCCGCAGGGTCGCAAAGCAGCGAATCCCGCTTGGGTGCGCACGAAGATTGCCGAGCAGTTCGCGGTCGTGCGGCGGGCTATCGAGGGTCTTCCGCCCTCGCCGCCGGTCGGCGCCATTCCCGCCAACCTTCACATCCCCGAGGCGCTCGGCGATCTTGGCCGCAACCTGCTCCCGAGCCTCCCGGAGAAGTCGGCCGACATCCTGCTGATCGGGAACCCGCTCTACTTCGATCCGCGCGACGGTCGCTTCGCAATGGCCGATCGCTACTATCCGTCCGACGCTCACATCCGGGCGCGCCCATCGGAGACCCCTTACGGCACCGCCGGTCGCGAAACGCTCCTCGCTGGCGCCACGATCCACATGTGCATGCCGCGCGACGAGTTCGTCACGAAGGACCATGAAGAGGCCGTGCGTCGCTTCTGGTCGCTCTGGATCGCGGCACAGGGCGGGCGGCTCGGGACGTTCGGCTTCGATCTCGCCCAGTGCTTCGAGCGGATGCGCAAGGGCGAGGCCAGCGGGCAGGAAGCGTTCACCCTCACGCCGGGGACGAAGCTCGAAATGCTGCGCGCGCATGCGCCGATCCCGGCCGTGCTGCCCGCAACGACCGACCGGCCGGGCGAATATTTCCTGCACGACAATGCCCCGATCAGCACGACGCCGCCCGCCGTCACAAGCGGGATCGCCTGGATTGGGCTGCGCTGGAAGGTGCCGGCCGACATTGATCTTTATACGCGTCGCGAAAATTCCAGGCCGTGGCTGTATTTCGCCAACACGCAGTCGCCCGATGGACGGTTCAACAAGGACCACCGCTCGGCAACTGGCGACCTGCAGTTCGAGTTCGTTGAGTTCCTCCAGCCGATCGATCTCGCGAAAGCCCAGGTCGCCATCAATCTCTATGAAGGCAACCTGAGCGCCGCGCCCGAAGGGCAGATCCGCGTCTGGTTCGACCGCAAGATCTATGAAGCGCCGTGGAAGATCGCCGCTACGCGCGGCAATGGCGGGGCGCCGCCGATGTCCGGTCCGAACTGGATCACGATCGACCTTCGCAAGGTCGTCGGGCTTCCGTCTCCTTGAAGACCGATTGCTCCGGGCGGCACCACGCCGCCCGGAACTTCTTTCCCATCATCGGAGAACGTCATGATCAACCTTGTCTTTCAGATCGTCTCGGTACTCGTGAGGCTCGCTATCCAACTTGGGTGGGCTGTCGGCGTCCTTCTTGGCCGCCTGCTTGTCCTCGTCGTCTCGGCCATTCGCCGCACCATGAGAAGGCGCGCGGCGCCGCCGTCAGCGGCCCCGATCGCGGGCGTTGCTCAAGAGTCAGCAACGCGTCGCAACATCGTCCGCCCGGTGCACAGCTTTCATCGGCCCCGGCCCGCGATCCGTCCCCGCCCATCTGCCAGGTGAGCCATGTTCACGCAGTATCGCGAAGTGCGCCGCAGTCTTCGTCGGCTCGGCCTGGTCAGCGCAGGCACGTTGGGGGCACTCGGGTTGCTGCTCATTGTGCCCAAGGACATGAGCTACGCTGCGACCAGCCGGGTCGTGATGGTCGCTATGGCTGGGACGATTGCGGTCGGAGGCGCGTACGCGATCGGCCGTGCCTGGCGACAAGCGGCCGAGGCGCGGCTGATGCTGCGCTATGCCGGGGCGCCACAGCAGATCGCTGTAGCGCTGCGCTTCATGCTCGATGAGGCGCGCCTTGCACGCCGCTACGTGATGCCTGCCCTTCTGACGCTGCTAACGAGTGTCCTCTTCTGGGTCCTCGCCCACTGGCCGCAATTCGGATTGGCGGCTGGGTGGCGAGACGGTTTCGCGATTTTTGGCGTCTGCTCCCTGCTAATGCTCGTGCTGGCCCCTCTTATCCAGCGTGGGCACTGGATCAACACACTGCATCTGCGTGCCCTGATGGCGCAGCAAGTCCGCCATAGCAGCTTCGTTCCGGTAACGATGCGCATGGCGGCAAAGCGCTTGCGGGCACTTCTCGGCCCGGCGGTGTTCAAGCTGGGGGAGACCGTGGTGGCTGGCGGATTTCCCTGGCAGTGGGGCGACTTCACGAAAGGGCTGATGGTCACTGGCCAACCGGGGTCGGGGAAGACCACCACGGTCCTCAACGCGCTGCTAGATGGCTTCTTTCTGATGTTCGCCGGGCGTGGCGGATTCAGCGCGTTGATCCAGGATGTCCAGGGCGACTTCGGCGGCAAGATCGAGCGGCTTTGCAAGACGCATGGTCGCAGCGCCGATCTTGTAATCTTCGATATTCAGGCAGACCCGGCGCAAGCCGGGGCCTCGAATGCCGCCATCTTCAATCCGATCGACAGTAAGGATCCCGCCGCTGAGATCGCGGCCGCTCTGCAGGCGGCCTCGAAGCATCTGGGCGTCACACACACCGATTCATACTTCATTGATGCATTTCGCATGCTAGTGACGTTCGGCATCGTGCTGCTGAGAGCCGGCCTTCCCGAGGGAGCCGTGCCGTCCATCATCGACCTTCACAGACTACTGTCCGAACTCAACGCATATGCCGACAAGGACCAGAAGGCGCGCGATACCAGTCGTCCAATTCTCTACGAGCAGCTAACCAAACGAATCCTCAAGCGCTGGCCAGACCCGGATCAGATGCCGGCGGAAGTTGATGATGCCGGACTCTACATCGAACAGGAGTTTCTGCCGATGCCCCACCGGCAGCGGGCCGGCATCATGGGTACCGTGTCGCAGCTCTTCGGCGAACTGATGGCCGAACCTGTCCGGCATTTTCTGACAGGCAAATCGACGATCTCCATGCAGGACGTGCTCGAGCAGGGGAAGATCTACTACGTGCACGCTCCCCTCGCCGCCAATCCGCGCCTGGGTCTGATCGTCAATACCGTCATCAAGCGGCAGTTCCAGAATGCGGTGCTGCGCAGCCGCGAAAAGCCGGTCCCATCCATCTACCTTTGCGACGAATTCCACAACCTGTTCTCGCCGGGCCGTGACGGAGATTCCCAATTCTTCTCACTGAGCCGGCAGGCCAATCATGCCAACCTGATCGCATTCCAAAATCTTCCTCTCCTGCAACAGGTTGCGAAGACGAAAGCGGAAGTCATGAGCCTTCTCGGCAATTGTGCGACCAAGATCTTCCTGCGCAACACTGACCCCGAGACGAACGACTTCGGCTCAAGTCTCTTCGGCGAGGTGGTGGGCATCTCGGTGACGCAGAGCGCGCCGGCCGACCTGAATGGGCTGTTGCGGCGCAGCGCGCGCACCAACTATTCCCGCTCGACCTCGAAGAGTCGCGTCGTGCCGCCCGAGGCGTTTGCGAAACTTGCGGTGCCGGTCAACGGGGATCCCGAGCGCAACTACGCGCAGGCGATCGTTCATCTCGCGACCCGCGGAGAAACCGAACGGTTGGACCTCATCTGGAAGCTCCATCCGCTATGAGGCGCGACCCCCTCGTCCTGATGGGAAGCCTCGGACTGCTGGGCCTCGCGCTATGGCTGGTCATTGCCGGGCTGCAGGAGGCTGCGGTCATCCTGCTTCGCCCTCTCGCCCCGTTTGTCGTCTGGATGATGCCCTGATCCCGATTGCCGGAAAGGATATGCCATGATCGCGCAGCTTCAAACCGTTCTCGCAACGCTCTGCAACATGGGCGGTCTTCTCATCGCCATCGCCGGGGGGATCCTGTTCGCCTGGGGTCTGCTTGCGCACGGCGGCGCGGGCGCCTTCATCAAGGGCGGCGGGCTGATCCTGTTCGGCATGTGGTTCTCCTCGCTCGGGCGCTAAGCCATGGCCGTTTCCTCTGCTGGCGGCTCTCCGCCAGGATCGAAGCCGGCGGACAAGTCCGCAGCCGCCACGCGCGCGACGACAGGGCCGGCGCGCGAGCGGATCGATCGTGCGCAGCGGGACACGCAGGCGCGCCTGACTTTCGCGGCCATTCTCCATTCGCGCTATGGCGCAGGCCCTGAGGCGGTGGCGCGCGTAGCGGCGGACCCCCGGGTGCATGAGGTCACCGCGAACCACACCGAAGCGCGGCCGATGCCGCAGCTCCGAGGCCCGGCGCCCGATGGCACGGTGACATTTGGACGAAAGCGCTACGGGCTTGGCGCACAATCCTCGTCACAGAAGACCACACCGGTGAGAGCTGAAACGAGGCAACCCCCGGTCGGGTCCGATGCGGTTCAACTGACGACGGCGACGCTCGAGGGTGACCAGCACAGATCCATGCTGTCGCCGACCGTCCCGTCAACGCCCGAGCAGGACGTTGCCGCCGTGGCGCTTCATGCCCGCGCTGCGGCACGCGCGGCCATGCCGACGAGGCGCTGGCGCAATGCTTCGTCGGAAACCAGCGAGCGCCTGATTGGCTACAAGGAAAAGGGCGTCGAGGTCGAACGCTGACGGCTGGATCAGATGCTCAGAGGACAAATATGGTCGCGCAGCTTCACACCATCCTTGCGCCCTGCAACATGGGTTGTCTTCTTGTCCTCATCATGGGGGGATTGATGTTCGCTTGGGTCGTGCTTGCGCATGCCGGTGCCGGCGCGTTCATGCCGGGGAATTGCTCCTCTTCGCCATGTGGTTCTCGTCGCCCGGACGTTAGACCATGAGTGCTTCGTCAGCCGGTGGACCGCCTGCGGGATCCAAGGCTTCCGGAAAGTCCCTGGACGTCGACCGTACGCGCGCAAGGCCGGGCCGGGAGCAGACGGACCGTTCGCTGCAGCAGACGGAAGCTCGCCTCACCTTCGCGGCCATCCTCCATTCACGCTATTCGGGCAGCCATGATGCACCCGCGCGCGCTGTGGCCGATCTGCAGGCGCATCATGTGAAGCCGCAACGCGTAGCAGCCCAGCCGATGCCGCCCATCCACGCGCCGGCGCCCGACGGAACCGTGACAATCAGCTCGCGCATAGGTCCCGGCGCGCAGGCGCGATCGCAGGGAACAGCGGCGGTAAGCGCCGACGCAACGCTGCCACCGGGAGGGTCCGATATGCTTCAAGTGACAGCGGCAACGCTTGAAAGCGAGAAGCAGAAGGCAATCGTATCGCCCACCGTCGCCTCAGCGCCTGATCGGGCGGTGCCGCCCGCTCTGAACCTGCATGCCCGCGCCATGGCGCGTACCGCCGGTGCGCCGGCGCGGTGGTACGACGCCATCAAAGAAAGAAGTGCGCGACAGAAAGGAGACAAGGAGACGGGCGTCGAGATCGATATCGCGCGCTGACGGCAGATCAGCTGCCTTGACGACGCTGCACGATATTCGCGAGTTCGCGGCTGACCTCGGCGCCCGCATCGGTCGCGGGACCGTCGTCCGCCTGCAGGCCATCCACCGCATCGCGCAGGCTCCGCATGCCGCGCGACAGTTCGGCCGCCTGACGTTGTATGGATTGATCCTGACGGATCGTCGCCAATTCAGCCTCGGTCATGTGCCCAGCAAGCTTGTCCTCGACGGCGGTCATTCGCCGCTCAAGGAGGTCAATGATGCAGAGGATTTCGTGGACGGTCTCATCGGTAGTCATCGCAAATAATATACACAAGCTATGCGTGTATTTCATCCATTATTTTGCTGCCATTTCGCCGACGGTCTGCGCGGCTGCTGGGGTCTTTGGGCCTGCGCGCGCTGACGGCGCTTCTCCTGACGCCATGCCTTGCGACGGTGCCGCCATAGCTCGGCCAGCGCGCGCAAGGCGGCGCGCCGCTCATCCGAGAGTGCGGAGCGGAGCGCCGCCACCATGGCGCCCGTCGCCGGGCTGCTTCGAAGCGCGGCAAACTTTGCGACGTAGAATTGCAGAAGAAGACCTCGCTCTGTCGTGGAGGCATCGACCGGGTCAGCCAGTTTGCCGATCATGGAGGGCTGGATGCGGGAGGCGCGCCGCCGATGCCGCGCGCCTCCGGCCATCAGTCCGGCCCCGGCTCAAGCCCTTTCTCGTCCTTTCCGGCCGAGCGATCCTCGCCATTACGGCCTTGCGTGCGCAGTCCGCCGAAGGGGCGGGCCCGCGAGGGGATGCCTTTCGTATCCGGTTCAGGTGTCGGCGCATATTTGGCACGGGCCGCCGCCCGGTTGATCCATCGCACCGCCGATCCTTGTTGAGCCGCCATGCTTCCGCGCTCGGTCCAGCGCGGTGCCTTTTCGGCAGGCAGCCCGGGCCCGGGCTCCTTCCGCTCTCGCGTACGTTCTGCGTAAAGCTGTGCCCACGTGGGCCCCAAACGACGCGCCTGCTCCTGGGCCATGGCGGCGAGCTGCTTATCAGCAGGCACGTTCTCAGCCTGGCGCTCGCGGAGGTCGGCACGGGCTTCCTTCTGCCGGTCGAGCATCTCGCGATAGGCGGCATCCCGCTCCTTGCGAAGCTCTCCGCATGCGAGGTCAATCCCCTCCCGCAAAATGTCGCTCTGGCGGGCAATGAGATCTTCTTTCGCTTGGTGCAAGCCCATTCGGTCTGCCCCGGCGCGGGCAGACTTGTAGAGGTCACGCCATTCGGGACGCAGCTCCTTGCGGACCACGCGATAGACGCCCGTGCGTGCAGCGCCGTAGACAGCGCGACCCTCCACGAAAAAGGCCTCCCGCTCTTCCCGCTGCAACTGCTTCAAGACCTGCCATTCGAGATCGAGAGCCTCGGCATGAGCTGCCTCCATCTGCGGCATGGCGCCGGCAAACCTCGCCGCCTCGGCATGGCGGTGCGCGGCAACGCTTTCCTCGAGGAGCTGCCAGACGGCTCGGTGCGGCGATGCCTCGCGCTCGGCGACCGGCTTGAGGCGTTCGGCGCAGAAAACCCTGCCGCGTTCCTGCTCATAGGCGGCTGCCCAATTCTGGGCACGCCTGAACTCGTAGCGATCGTCGATCTTCCGGCCTGTTTCGGGGTCGACCGTCGACATGACGATATGGACATGCCGGTGTGCCCGGTCCGTGTGCGCTATCAACACCGCCTGCTGCCGTTGGTATCCCATCGCTTTCAGGAAGCCTTCGGCGGCGGCGATCATCGCCTCACGGTCAGGCTGCTCGGATGGATGCCAGTTCAGCGAGATGTGCTTGACCGGCTTCTCCATCTTGCGGCCGCTGGCTGGAATGCCAGCCTCTTGCTTGAGCAGGTCGGCATTGCGCCACGTTCCGATCATTTCCTGGATGGCGGCGGGCACATTGTCATGTACGCAGTTCAGGGTATGGGTCCAGGCAACGCGCTCGCTGGTCGCGGCATGCCCCATGTCATGCAGGAGATACTTGGCAACGCCTGTGAACGAGCGGCCCGCCTTGGCAAAACGTGGCACCATGTCAGCCCATCCGCCGCAGCAGGTCGCGCAGCTCCCGCAGCACCTGCTCCAGTTCGACGAGCGACACCGGTCCCAATGCATTGAGCTGGCGGGCGATCTGGTTGAGGTTGGAGCCCACGCGCTTCAACTGCTCCAGAACCAGCCGGTCGAACCTCGCGATAGACGGCATAGTCCCGGGATCGCTCCCGAGCAGCGTGTCCCGCGCAAAATCCACGGGCCGCTTCCCCGATGCGTCGGCTCTGTTGCGCACGGCATCGAATTCCTCCGGGCGCAGCGCGATGTTGAGCTGCTTGCCGCGAGGGTTGAGGGATTTCGGTCGGGCCATTCGTGGGGTCCTTGGCAGAGCGCATGCGTCCTGGGGTGTCGGGGGCCACCGCCAGGCCCCCGACCGAATTGTATTTCCGCTAGGAAATACAGATCTCGCTACCCGGGCGTTTGTACCGTCATTCAGGAGTCCGCCAAATCGTAAGCCTTGGTAATTGCCAGCGTTCGCCAAGAATTGCAGCGTCGTTCGCATCGGTTATCGCACCGCGCCAAGTGACGTACGCTTCGCGCCGTTCGACTCCTTGCAAGCCATTGCGATGTTCTTCTTGGTGGGGGTGAGCGAGAGTCTCTGTCATTCGACGTGACGAGTTGCCGACATGCCCAGGAACACACGGTCTTGCTCTACTCCCTGAAGCGCTCCGCCCCAATGCGTTCCAAGAACCCTTACGCACGTTGGCGCAGGAAAGGCTTCAACGTGACGTGGCGCTCGTGAGCGATGTGTTGTGGTCTGACGTGAAGGGCCGTACCGCGAATGAAATCACGCGGAAGGCAGGTCGGGTGCGAATGCCGTTGTCGCAGATGAAGCGTCGTGCTGCCGGGCGCGAGACTTGGAAGCCTCGCGCCGGTGGATAAGCTCGCACGCAGCTCGTTCGTCATCTCATCTCACGAACCTCTCCACGGCGGCCTCGAAGCTGTCGAAATACTCCGCGTGGCGCAGCTGGTGGATCCACCGTTTGGCATCCACACCGCACCAGGCAGTGTAGTAGCGTCCGCCCAAATAGCCGATGATCGCGACGAGCTGGAGTATTTCCTCTGCATCATCAAAGCGGTCGCAGGGGCCGCAATTCCTCTCGGCAATGCGGCCCTCCCAGTGATACTCGGCTTGTATCTCCTTTTTCCAGTCGGGCATGCGGTGGTCGAATTCCGAGGAGAATTCTTCGAACTCCGGGTCACCGTCGAATTCGGCATGTGGATGTTTGGAATTGGTCGTCATGGAGATCTCCAGTGATGTTGCCCTCCCGATTGAGGACCAGATCCCGGCATCGGCCGGCGAAGTGGCCGTCAAGGACGCCGCAGGCGCCGCGGCTCGCCGCGGGGCGTGGGGGAACCAAAATGCGCAGCATTTTGGGGGCACCGCGCATCCTTGACGGGCGCTTTGTCCTGGCTGGTATCGTTGGCAGACCGAAAAGAGGCTCTCTCTTCACCTCAGGCGAGGACCGTTGGAACAGCCCGAGCCCAGGTGGCGTGAGGCATAGCGACAATCAGGATGGCGGTCGCTCCGGCGCCTTGGCGCTGTGGATCGGCAGACACGGAGCGCCGTACGACGCACTCCGCAACCCGCTGATCAGGTGCAGGCAGTAAGACTCCGCCCGGTTTTCACCGGGCGGAGCTGGCGTGCGATCTCAATCGCCGTTGTGCCTGCGACCACGCGACCAGACGAGGCTGAAGCCCTCGCCGTCGGCATCGCCGAGCAGGTTGGCGAAGATGGGCGCATTGAACGACGGATCGTCGAGCTTGAGCGAGAGGTACTCGCGCCCTTCGGTGGAGCGCTTCTCCCAGCCGGCACCGATCTCCGCCGGACCGACAAACACCCTGTTGTGAGGCGCATTGTCGCTGGAGCGGTTGAGCTCGGGAACGATCCGCACGCCCTTGCAGCGGACGCTGAGCGTGGCGATCTCGCCGTGATACTCGTCGCCGACTTTCGTGAAGGAACCGATGTTAGACATGTGACTTCTCCTGTTCGTGATCGAGCCCGCGACAATCGCGGCCTCATGGCGATCGTCGGCCAGGGACGATCGATGCCGCACCCGCCTGCGGGCCGAAGCAGAGCGGAGGATGGCGACGGGCGGAGTTTCTTGCTTCGCGAGGAATGGGCGAAGCCCAGGGGAAGAAAGTTCGCCCGTCGCCATTGCGGCCAGTCGATCGAGGCGCAGCCGGTCTCTGGCCAGATCAAGCCATTGAGGCGCGAGGGGCGCCGCGCAGCATCGCAGGGAGAAGGTGTCGTCTGGCCCGGTGACTATCGCAAGGAGCCGAGGATAGCGGACGGCTGAAGCGTAGCGTTCTCAAGGGGCAGTGCCGGTTCCTGCTCGCCGCGCGGGCAGCCGCCGCGCGATGGATGGCAGAGCGGAGCCGGACAGGTGGTGCGTGCCGGGCAGCGTGCCAATGATCTGTGCGGGGCCCTTACGAGCTGCACGAAGGCCGGCATGCCGCTGAAGCGATCACGCCGGCCCGGAGCCCGACAGCGTCATGCCGCGTGTGACAGGAACTTTGCGACAGCGGCCTCATACGTGGGGCAATGGCAGAGACCGGCAATCCGGTCGACACGCCGTTCGGCATCCACGGTGCAGGTTGCGACGTAGTAGCGTCCGCGAAAGTACCCGGCGATTGCGACCTGCTCGAACGCCTCGTCCTCAAGGTCGACGCCCTCGCAAGCGCCGCAGTTCATCTCGGCAAAGCGACCGTCCCAGTAGAAGTCCGCGAACTCGGCATCGATGACCCGTTCGGCGATCGCCAGAACGCCGTCACGGCCGAATTCCTCGGCCAGGCTGTCGAGGAGCTGCGGGAAGCGATCGAACGCGGCATGTGGGTGTGCGGTAAC
>JAHCKB010000062.1 GCA_026125985.1 Bradyrhizobium sp. | reverse complement strand
GTGCACGGTGATTGCGCTCATGCGCGGCTCCCCTCATAGCGTGTCGCGCGCTGCATGATCGCCGTGCCCATCATGTTGACCAGCAGCGTGATGCAAAGCAGCGCCAGCGCGGCGTACATCAGCGCCGGCAGTTCCGAAGCGCCCGCCTCCGGAAAGCTGTTCGCCAGCAGCGCCGCGAGCGTGTTCGCCGGCGAGAAGAGCGACAGGCTGATCGCGCTCGCGTTCCCCACCAGCATCGCCAGCGCCATCGTCTCGCCCAGCGCGCGGCCGAGCGCCAGCATGACGCCGCCGATCACGCCGACGCGGGTGTAGGGGATGACGACGTAGCGCACGACTTCCCATGTGGTGCAGCCGACGCCATAGGCGGCCTCCTTCAGCACCGGCGGCACGGTCTTGAACACGTCGACCGAGATCGCCGTGATGAAGGGCAGCACCATGATGGCGAGGATCAGCGCGGCATTGAACAGGCTGAGATAGGACGGCGGGCCTGCGAAGATGTCGCCAAGCACCGGCACGCCCTCAAAGAGGCCGATCACGAAGGGCTGGAAATGGTTGGCAAGGAACGGGCCGAGCACGAAGAAGCCCCACATGCCGTAGATGATGGAGGGGATGCCTGCGAGCAGTTCCACGGCGATGCCGATCGGCCGACGCGCCCATTGCGGACACAGCTCGGTGAGAAACACGGCGATGCCGATGCCGACGGGAATGGCGATCAGCATGGCGATAAACGACGTGATCAGCGTTCCATAGATGGGTCCAACCGCGCCCAGCACCGGCGGATCGGCCGATGGCGCCCATCGCGCGGTCCACAGGAAGGAAAAGCCGAACTCCTTCATCGCCGGCCAGGCGCCGGCGATCAGCGAGAGGATGATGCCGCCCAGAATGAGCAGCACCGAAATCGCGCTGGCGCGCGTGATCCAGTAGAACGTGACGTCGCCGAGCTTGAAAGCGCTGAGGGCCTTGGCGCGATCGTAGGGGCCTGCCGCCTCCACTGCTCCGCTCTGAACCGCCATCTCTGCCACGCCTGTCCCCTGTGTTACCTGACGCACCCGATCCGCATCGTCCCTGCAGCGTTCGCCGCCGTCATTCCAGGATGATGTCCAGGCACCAGACCCGGAATCTCCGGATTCCGGGTCCATTCGTTGCGCTCACGCCCCGGAATGACCGGGTGCGCGAGCCTCGTCAGCGCGGTCAGCTCTTGATCTCGGCCGACCAGGTCTTCTCGATCTGCTTCACGACCGAGTCGGGCATCGGGATATAGTCGAGCTCCTCGGCCATCTTGTCGCCCTTCTCGAACGACCACTTGAAGAACTTGAGCGCTTCCTTCGCGGCTTCCTTGTCGACCGGTTCCTTGTACATCAGGATGAAGGTCGCCGCCGTGATCGGCCAGGAGGCCTCGCCCGGCTGGTCGGTGAGGATCACGTAGTAGCCGGGGGCCTTGGCCCAGTCGGCATTGGACGCGGCCGCCTGGAAGGCAGCCATGTTCGGCTGCACCGTCTTGCCCGCCTTGTTGATCATGCCGGCGTAGGTAAGCTTGTTCTGCTTGGCATAGGCATATTCGACATAGCCGATGGCGTTCTTGGTCTGGCTGATGTTGCCGGCCACACCTTCGTTACCCTTGGCGCCGACGCCGACCGGCCACTCGACCGCCGTGCCGGAACCGACCTTGGACTTCCACTCGGCATTGGCCTTGGAGAGGTAGTCGGTGAAGTTGAAGGTGGTGCCCGAACCGTCGGAACGGCGAACCACGGTGATGGCGTCGCCCGGCAGCTTGACCTTCGGATTGAGCTTGGCGATCGCCGGATCGTCCCACTTCTTGATCTTGCCGAGATAGATGTCGCCGAGCAGCTGGCCCGAGAGGATGAGTTCACCCGGCTTGACGCCTTCGAGGTTCACGACCGGGACGATCGCGCCCATCACCATCGGCCACTGGATGAGGCCTTCCTTTTCGAGCCGATCGAACTTGAGCGGCGCGTCGGAGGCGCCGAAGGTCACGGTCTTGGCCAGGATCTGCTTGATCCCGGCGCCGGAGCCGATCGACTGATAGTTGAGGCCGTTGCCGGTCTCCTTCTTGTAGGCGTCCGCCCACTTCGAATAGATCGGGAACGGGAAGGTTGCGCCCGCACCGGTGATGTCGGCGGCAAAGGCTGAGCTCGACGCCGCCACCAAGCCGGCCGCAACGAGGGTTTTGAAGAAATTCATGGGGTGGTCTCCATCTGGAGAGCGAAGCGCCGATGCGCCCGATTGCGCTCTCCCGCCGGTCCATCTAGGAGCGGTCGATAGAGCTTTTACGAAGGTTCGATGACAGTTGGATGACACCTTCAAGCGATTGAAATCGCTTGTGTTTATGCGACTTCAGGCGACTTGCCCTGGGGAAAACAGGCGGTGAAGGTCGCCCCCTGCCTGGGCACGCTTTCGATCAGGAGGCGGCCGCGGTGGCGAGCCAGGATGTGCTTGACCAGTGACAGACCGAGTCCGGTGCCGCCCTGCGCGCGGCTGTCGCCGACGTCGACCCGGTAGAAGCGCTCGGTGAGCCGCGGCAGATGCTCGGGCGCAATGCCCGGGCCAAAATCGCGCACCGTGACGCGGTATTCCGGCACGGCGTCCGCCGGCCCGGCCTTGGCCGGCACGACCGTGGAAAGAGAGACGATCACCTTGCCGCCGGAGGCGCCGTATTTCAGCGCATTCTCGATCAGGTTCTCGAACAGCCGCAGCAATTCCTCGCGGTCGCCGGCGATGGTGACGGGCGGCTCGGGCAGGTCGACCTCGATTTCGACCTGCCGCTCGCGCGCCAGGGGCTCCAGCCCGTCGACGACCTGACGGATGATCGGCACGATATCGACCATCGTGTCGGGGCGGACATGCGCCGACAGCTCGACTCGCGACAGCGACAGGAGATCGTCGATCAGACGCGCCATGCGCTTGGCCTGGGCCTGCATGATGGACAGAAATCGCTCGCGCGCCTTGGGATCGTCCTTGGCGGGCCCCTGCAGGGTGTCGATGAAGCCGGACAGAGCCGCCAGCGGCGTGCGCAATTCGTGGCTGGCATTGGCGACGAAGTCGGCGCGCATCTCCTCGACCCGGCGCAGCGGCGTCAGGTCGTGGAATGTCATCAGCATGCATTTGTCGACGCCGCCGAACCGCGTCGGCACCGGCACCGGCGTGATCACCAGCTCCATCCAGCGGTCGACCGGCACCTGGTCGAGATAGGTGGCGCGGCGCGGCTGCGTCGTGGCGATAGCCTCGCGCAGCGCGGCGACGATCTCCGGCGAGCGCAACGCGAATTGCGCCAGCTCGTTCTTGCGCAGGGCGGGCGCGAGCTGGCTTGCTGCGGCATTGAGATGGATGACGCGGCCGGCGCGGTCGAGCAGCACGGCGGGATCCGGAATGCCGGCAACGATGGCGTTGACGGCGGCGGCCTCGACCGGGTCCTCGGTTCTGATATCGCCGGGCGAGGCGCTGCCGTTATGAATCTGCCAGGGAACCAGTGCGGCCGCGACGATCAGGACGAAAGCCGCGGCGGCCAGCGGCAACGGCAACTGACCGAACGCGACCAGCACGGTGAGCGCCAGCCCCGCGGCAAGCAGGATGATAGCCGCATGACGCAAGCGGTCCGACCATGGCGCGAAGATGGAAGAAGGTGTCTCGCCTGTCGCCATCGCCGTCTTGCCACGTCCTTCCGTATCAAGTGCTGCCGTCGCTGCGCTCGCGCACATAGACGGCTTCGCGCCTCGGATCGACCCGCGTCTTCTCCTCGGCCATGGCGGCGAGCCGTTGCAGCCGTTTCGACCGCGCGCCGATGATAACTTCGCGAAGCGTCAGCAAGATTACAGAAATGACGAAGGGCGAAATGTAATACAGCACGCGGAACAGCAGCATGCCAGCGAGCAGATCCTCGCGGTCCATCTGCGCGAGCCCGACCAGCATGGCGGCATCGAACACCCCGAGCCCGCCGGGCGAATGGCTGGCGAAGCCGAGCAGCGTCGCCGAGACGAAGATGACGGCCACCGTAACGAAGCCCGGATTGGCCTCTTCCGGCGTCAGCACATACATGGCGAGCGCGCAGAAGCCGAGATCGACGATGCCGATGCATATCTGCAGCAGCGTCAGCGGGCCTCCCGGCAGCGTCACCGTCCAGGGGCCGCGGCCGACCAGACGTGGCTTGGTCCAGACCCAGGCCACATAGCCGGCCAGCCCGATGATGGTGAGGATGGCGGCGGTGCGGTTCAGCCAGACCGGAAGCTGGTCGACAGCCGCGGCGGCCTCCGGATGCCAGGCGATGCCGATCCCGAGCACGGCGGCATTGCCGAGCCAGAACGTGAGGCCCGCAAGGAAGCAGACCTTGGCGACGTCGATGGCGTTCAATCCCCAGGCGGAATAGATGCGGTAGCGCACGGCGCCGCCGGTAAAGACGCTGGCGCCGACATTGTGCCCGATCGAATAAGAGGTGAATCCGGCGATGGCGTTGACACGGTAGGGCACGTCGGTGCGGCCGATCGTGCGCACGGCAAACCAGTCATAGAACGTCAGGGTGAAATAGCCGGCCGCGACGAACAACGCAGCAAGCACGATCTGGCGCGGCTCGGTTCCCTTGATGGCCTCGATCACCTCGGCGACGTCGATGCCGCGGAGCATGTGGTAGAGCACATAGCAGGCCGTGCCGATAACGGCGATGCTGATCACCACACCCAGCTTGTGCAGGATTTGCTTGTTGCGCAGGAACGCGACGAACCTGCGTATGGCTTCCAGCATCTAGACCTCGAATGCCGATGCGACGGCAGTGGCTGCCTGCGAACCTCGCCGCCGCCCTCGCCCGCGCTTGATCCCTCGGGCCTCTGGTAGCGCGTTTCGGGGCGGAACGGAATTCACCAGACGGAGAATAACACGCGATTCTTCAACCTATTACGGACCAGCGATGACAACCGTCGTACATAGTGACGCATTCTGGCCCGTTGGTTCGAAATCGGTAAAGGACTTGACGGAGGCGTGAAAGCAAGCCTGCGGCGGCCCGCCGGATCAGGCTGGCGGCGTGCTGCGCGCGACCACCCAGGCACGCAGATACGCTCCGACCGTGCAGCCGGCCAGATAGAGGCCGAACATGACCAACCCGAGATCCAGCCAATAACCGGGGCGGCCGGGCACGGCGCGGCTCAGCGCCAGCGCGACAAGCACGACGACCAGCGCCCAGAGCGCGCGTCCCCATGCGCCGGCGACGCCCTCACCGCGCTGCACCACCGAAATCCAGCCCATGGCGAAGCCCAGCAGCAGCGATGCCAGTAGCCAGCCCCAGAAGAATTGCGCGACATGGACCATGATCATTTCACCACGAAATCGATGCGGCGGTTCTGCGCCTTGCCTTCTTCGGTATCGTTGCCGGCGATCGGCTGGCTGGAGCCATAGCCGACCGCGGTGAAGCGGTTGGCCGGCAGGCCGCCCCGCACCAGATAGTCCGCCACCGCCTGCGCGCGCCGCTGGGACAGCGCCTGGTTCTGGGCCGCGTCGCCATCGGCATCGGTGTGGCCGGCGATCTCGATATTGGCGGTGGGACAGCGCAACGCCGTCTCGGTCAGGCGATCGAGCAGGCCGAGCGAGTCCGGAGACAGATCGGCCTTGCCCGACTCGAAGCGGATCCGCGCCTTCGTCAGCAAGTCCGCAAACAGTTGCTGGCAGACCGAATTGTCCACCGGACCGGACGGAGGCTTCACCGCGATCTCGGCCTTGTACTGCCAGCCCTGCGGAAAATCCCTGCCGAGCCCGGCGCGGATCTGCGCGGCGGCGGCGTCATAAAGCGCATCGCCCGAGAGCTTCACCTCGCGATCCGTGACTACCAGCGTGCCGGTGGAGAGCCGCGACAGGGCGCCCAGCGCCGGCACGACCACCGCAGCAAAGTTCGCCGGTGCGCCGATGCTTTCCTTGAGATTGTCGACCACCTTCTCGCCGAAGAACCTGCGGCCGGCGCTTGCGACGAGGGCGGCATGCACGGCCTTGTCGGGCACGTTGCCGGTCAAGGTCAGCGTGGAAGCCACCGGATCCTTGTAGGCCTGGAAAACGTAAGGGGGCGCCTTGATGTCGTTGGCGGCGACGGAGAATCCCTCGGGGAGATTCTTCAGCGACGCGGCGATGGCTTCGCGGCCGCCGAGTTCGCGCGCCATACCCGACAGCGACACCTTGTCGTCCGAAATGGTGATCTTGCCGTCCTTCAGCTTGCCGATCTGATCGAGCATCAGCAGAGCCGCGGCATCGAAGCGCGGCGGCGCTCCGCGTGCCAGACCCATCTGGTCGGCTACCTCGACATTACCGAGACTGGCCTTCGCCGCGGCGATCAGCCTGCCCCTGACCTGGGGCAAAGGCGCGCTGCCGGACAGCGTTACCCGGACCACGTCGCGTTCGGCTGACCAGACAAACGGCTTCGCCTCGGGAACAAGGCGGGTGCCGTCATTGACGAGGCGGACGCCCGGTACCCCCTCGACCGCCGCAAGCGCAGAACGGCGGCCGTCAGGGGAAAAAGCCTCAGCGGAAAACGAAACGTCGCGACCGGCGACCGCGACGCGCTTCTTGTCCAGCAGGGCATCCCGAATTGCGGCATTGGCGCGCGCAGCAAGGTCGCTTTCAACGGGCTCGGTGCTCGTCCAGGTAGCGAAAGCCCAGAAGACGACCAGTACAATCGCACCCAGCCACCATTTGGAGCTCCACCTGAAGAGTTCGTGCATCCCGGTTCCCGCGACTTCGGAGAACGGAGAGAAAACAAACCCTTGCGGGGCTGTCAAACCCGAAATGACCGGACGCCGGGGGGTGCCGGGTTGCCGCCGGAGCTAAGGGTTTCTTCAGCGATCTCCCGCTAACGTCGAATCGCCATTCACCGCTCAACCGCACCAGATGAAGCAGCTGCGCAGCACAGTAATCCGGGCCGGCCTGGAAGCCCTGTATTTTTCCGGCGCGCATCGCCTGCTGCGGCCGATTTTCGCGGGCGTCGGTGTAATTTTCATGTTGCACCGCGTGCGACCGCGCGATGACCGGGAATTCCAGCCGAACCGTCACCTCGAGATCGAGCCGTGCTTCCTGCGCGCGACGTTGGCGCACCTGCGCGCGCACGACATCGACCTCGTCACGATGGACGAGGCATATCGCCGTCTGGCCGAGAAGGACTTCGCGCGGCGTTTTGCCGCTTTCACGCTCGACGACGGCTATCGCGACAACCGCGACCATGCACTGCCGGTGTTTCGGGAATTTGACGCGCCCCTGGCCGTCTATGCGGTCAGCGATTTCGCCGAAGGCAAGGGCCGGCTGTGGTGGGTCGAACTTGAGCGCGTCATTGCCAATGCTTCCGGGATCGAGGTCGAGATCGGGGGCCAAATGACGCGCATCGAAGCGTCGACGGCCGAGCAGAAGCAGGCGGCTTTCGAACGGCTGCATGACTGGCTGCGCGCGCTGCCCGGCGAACATGACGTGCTGCGCGAGGTTGCCGCGCTGTGCGCACGTCATGGCGTCGATGAGCGCGCGATCTGCGGCGAGCTCTGCATGTCCTGGGATGAGCTGAAGGCGTTTGCCGCAGACCCGCTGGTGACGATCGGAGCGCACACGATCACGCATTCCAATCTCGCCAAGCAGCGCGAGGCGGTGGCGCTGAACGAGTTGAAGGCAAGCCGGGAACGAATCGAGACCGCGCTCGGCCGGCCGGTGCTGCATTTCGCCTATCCTTACGGCGACAGGCTGGCCGCCGGTCCGCGTGAATTCGCGCTGGCGAAAGAGGTCGGCTTCAAGACCGCGGTGACGACGCGGCCCGGCATGATCTTTCCGGAGAGCATCGATCATGTGACGGCGCTGCAGCGCATTTCGCTCAACGGCAATTACCAGGACGAGCGCATCCTGCCGGTGCTCACGTCGGGCGCCGCGACGGCGATGTGGAACGGATTTCGCCGCATCGACGCGGCGTGAGATAGCCGGTCGGGGAGTTCCCGCTTCCTTGACTCGTCCCCTCCCCGCGCCCAAAACCTCCGTCAATTCAAACGGAGGAAGCGATGTTCAAGGATCTGTTTTCGCTGAAGGGCCGTGTCGCGTTGGTGACAGGCGGTTCGCGTGGCATCGGCAGGATGATTGCGGCCGGCTTTCTTAGCCACGGCGCGGCAAAGGTCTACATCACCGCACGCAAGGCAGGCCCCTGCGAGGCGACGGCGAAAGAACTCACCGCGCAGTATGACGGCGAGTGTATCGCGCTGCCGATCGACATCTCCACGATCGAGGGCTGCGAGAAGCTGGCCGCCGAAATCATCAAGCGCGAGCCGAAGCTCGACATCCTCGTCAACAATGCCGGCGCCGCCTGGGGCGCCGATTTCGACGAATTCCCGGAGAGCGGCTGGGACAAGGTGATGAATCTCAACCTCAAGACGCCGTTCTTTCTGACCAAGGCGCTGGCCGCTCCCTTGCGCGCTGCCGCAACCGAAGAGCGGCCGGCGAAAGTGATCAACATCGCCTCCATCGACGGCATCTTCGTCAATCCGATGGAGACGTATTCCTATCACGCCAGCAAGGCCGGGTTGATCCATCTCACCCGCCGCATGGCGGCGAAGCTCATCAAGGATCGCGTGGTCGTCACGGGCATCGCGCCGGGACCGTTCCAGTCCGACATGAATCGCGCCGCGCGCGACCACGCCGACGAGGTCGCCACGCGCGTACCCGCGGGCCGCATCGGCACCGACGAGGACATGGCGGGAGCGGCGATCTATCTGGCCTCGCGGGCCGGCGACTACGTGGTGGGCGCGACCATCGCGGTCGACGGCGGCATCGTCTATGCCAATCCCGGCATCAAGGGCAGCGGCTGGGACACCTGACGCTCGTACCGTATTCTCACGGGAATTTCGCCAAATATCGAGCCGCGCTGAAAGTCCGCGTTAATCAAACATCCGCATGGAACAGGACTGCGCGTATGCCGGTGCGGCGCGCGCGGCATGCTCAGGCTCCTGTTAACGCCCAGAGCCTAGCTTCGAGACCAATTGTCCAGAATGGATCTCGAGGATTTTTCTGTGTTTTTCGCGAGCGTATTTGGCGACGGTGGTGAGTTTTCCGCCAAGAATAACAAGACTGCACGGCTGAGGGCCCGTCAGATTCAGGCGGTGGTCCGCTTCACGCCGATCGCCATCGTGGTCAACATCGTGAACGCGATCCTGGTCGGATATGTCGTCACGCCCGTCGGCGGGCCGGTTCTCGTGATCGCCTGGGCGCTCAGCATCGCGCTGGTCATGTTCCTTGGATTTGCGGCGTGGCTTGCCCGCCGCAATGCGCCGCGTGAGACGGCGTCGCCGCGCGCATTGAGGCGTGCGGCGACCCAGGCCACGATCCTCGGAGCACTCTGGGGGCTTCCTCCAGTACTCTGGTTTCCTGTCGCCGATCCGTCGGCGCAACTGGTGATCGGCACCGTCTCCACGGGCATGATCTGCGCCGGCGGATTTGCGCTCGCCACAGTGGAGCGCGCTGCCGCGGGTTATGTCATCGCGCTGACGCTCGGTTCGCTGGTTGGCCTCTTGTCCTCCTCCAATCCCTACGCGCCGGTCTTGACCGGACTGCTGGCGGCCTACTCGGCGGTGGTGCTGGGATGCGTGCACTCCACCTCGAAACTGTTCAGGCGGCAGGTGCTCGGCGCGATCGATCTCGAGGAAAAAGGCGAAGTCATCGGACTTCTCCTCGCCGAATTCGAACAGAACGGTTCGGACTGGCTGTTCGAACTCGACGATGACGGCTGCATCACCCGCGCCTCACATCGGTTCAATATGGTGACCGATTCCGGCTCCGCCCGGGTCATCGGCAGAAAGTTCGAGGAGTTCCTGGCGGAGGAAAGTCGGCACAGGTTCGGCACAGCGCTCGCCGCAGGAAACGCCTTTCGCGACCTCGAACTCGCCGCGCTCTCAGGCGATGGCGTGAAGTGGTGGTCGCTGACCATGCGCCCGATCCTCGACAAATTCCGACAGAGGACCGGATGGCGCGGCGTCGGATCGGACATCAGTGGGGCCAAGGTCGCGCAGGACAGGCTCACCTATCTGGCAACGACGGATATCGTGACCGGGCTGATGAATCGCTCCGGATTCCTCGACGCCGTGGCGTGGGCTTGCCAGCCCCAGGCGGGCGCTCAGCCCCACATCGCCATCGGCTTTCTCGACCTCGACGATTTCAAGATCGTCAACGATACGCTGGGTCATCAGACGGGTGACATGCTGCTGCAGCACATCGCCCGGCACATCGAGGCAGCCAGCGACCGCAACATGCGCGTCGCCCGCCTCGGCGGCGACGAGTTCGGCCTGCTGTTTCTCGACGCCAGCGACCGCGAGGCGGTGCAGGCGGCCGCACAACGGCTTCTCGATTCGCTCTGCCGCAGGCATGCCATCGACGGTGCCCCCATTTCGGTGGCTGCCAGCATCGGCCTCGTATTCGGCCCGGAAGACGGAGCTGATGTGCGAAACCTGCTCCGGAAGGCCGATACGGTGTTGTACAGCGCCAAGGCGGCCGGCGGGGGAATCGTCATGGTCTACGATCAGGCGATGCACCAGGCAACCGAGGATCGCTACAGGCTGCGCGAGGACCTCGCGCACGCGCTGGAGCGCAACGAGCTTTTTCTCGTCTATCAACCGATCGTCGATGTCTCGACAAAGGCTACTGTCGGCTTCGAGGCGTTGTTGCGCTGGCAGCATCCGGAGCGAGGTCTCGTGCCGCCATCGACCTTCATTCCCGTTGCTGAGCAATACGGCTTCATTCGCGACATCGGCGCATGGATTCTCGGGCAAGCCTGCCGCGACGCCGCGGCATGGCCAGAGCATACGTTCGTCTCGGTCAACGTTTCGCCCGTTCAAATCGCCGACGAGGACCTGCCTTCGCTGGTGGCCGACACACTCGGATCGGCGGGACTATCGCCGCGCAGGCTCGAGCTGGAAATTACGGAAAACCTGTTCATCCGCCACGAGGAGCAGACGCTCGCCTTCCTGAAGAAGATGCGCGAGATCGGCGTCTCGATCGCACTCGACGATTTCGGAACCGGATTCTCGTCACTGGGTTATCTCGGTCGCTTCCCGATGAACAAGCTCAAGATCGACCGGTCGTTCGTGTCAGGTCCGGGAACGCTGGCCCAGCGCACGGCAATCGTGCAGGCCGTAATCGGCATGGCGCGGAGCCTGGGGATGACGACCACCGCGGAAGGTGTGGAGGACGAAGCGAGCCTTGCCTGGCTTCGCCTGCATGGCTGCATGCTGGCCCAAGGCTATCACTTCGCAAGACCGATGCGCGCCCTCAAGGTCCCCGCCTATCTTGCTCGAACCTACAGCAAGCCGACCGCCGATCCCGCCGCCACTCGGGGAAACGAAGCCGCGTAGCAGTTGGCACCGACGTCACACAGCGCCAAGCGCGCGAGACCCAATCCGCGCCGTTCGATCAATACGTCTCGACGTGATAGCGGCCGTCTTCGCGCATGGCGCTCTTGAGCGGCGCCCATTCGATCCCGGCGCCGCGGCAGACATCGGCGAAGGCTTCGTCGACGCCGGTCTCCATACCTTTCAGGCCGCAGATATAGATGTGGGTACGCGGGTCCTTCATCAGCGCAGCGACGGTAGCGGCCTCCGAGCGGAGGCGGTCCTGCACATAGGTGCGGGGCTGACCGGATACGCGCGAATAGCAGAAATATTTGCCAAGCAGTTTTTCCGGCACCTTCTGCAACGGCCCGAAATAAGGCAGCTCCTCCGGGCGGCGCGCACCGAAGAACAGCAATAGCCGACCCGGCGCATCCGGCATGGCACGGCGGCGGCGCTCGGTGAAGCCGCGGAACGGCGCCGAACCCGTACCGGTGCAGATCATGATGATGTTGGCGGCAGGATCGTTCGGATGCAGGAAGGTGGCGCCGAACGGACCGGTGATCTCCACCTTCGCGCCGCGTGGCAGGTCGCAGAGATAGTTGGAGCAGACGCCGCCCGGCTCGCGCTTGACGGTGAGCGCCAGATTGTGGGCGTTCGGTTTCTCGCCATCGCGGGAGCTCGCCACCGAATAGAGCCGCACATTGTGCGGCTTGCCGTCGGCGGTGGTGCCCGGCGCGACGACGCCGATGCTCTGGCCTTCCAGCACGGGAAACGGCTGGTCGCCGAAGTCCAGGATGATGTGGCGCACGTCGGCGTCCGCATCGGCATGGGTCAGGCGAAAGTTGCCGGTGACGGTTGCCGTCAACGGCTTGTTGCGGTTGTAGAGATTGACAGTCGGCTTGCTGGCGGAATGCGGCGCCACCGGCTTGCCGCCGAGACCCTTGCGCGCTTCCTCAAGGAGGCTGTCGATCTCGCTCTCGATCGCCTCGACGGCGCCGGAACTTGCCGCCTGCATCTCCTGCTGCGGCGGCAACTCGCTCCAGGAGAATTGCTCCTCGAGCGAATAGGGGCTGTTCACCACACGCCAGTTGTCGATCGAACCGGTCGGGCACGGCGGAATGCAATCCATGCAGTGATTGCAGATCGAAGCGTCGACCACATAGTTGTTGCCGTCATGCGTCACCGCATCGACCGGACATGTCTCTTCGCAGGTATTGCAGCGAATGCATATCTCGGGATCGATCAGGTGCTGCTTCAGCAACTCTCCAACCGGCGCGTTCATCGACTCCTGCCTTGATGCGTCTCGAAGCCTGATGGCTCTCGACTGAAATGGGCATGCCGCTCACCTCTCCCCGGCGGGGAGAGGTGAATTCCGGAAAGCAACCGGCCCGACGGGTTTCCGTCCCGCTTACGAGTGCTCGATCTTCACATACTCGAAGTCGCCCGGCTTGTTGTCGATACCGACCCGGGGCGGCGCGATCCAGCCCGCATATTTGCCGGCCTCGGCCTCCGGCTGCATCAGCGAATTGATGAAGTCGCCGTCGGAGGCGGACGGCAGGAAGTTGTCGCGCTGCTTGCTCCACTCGGAATCGCTGAGGATCTCGCCTTTGGGCGATGCCTCGATATTCCTGAACTCGCCGATCTGACGATGGAAGGCGGTGTGCGGCAGGTCGAGGCGGAAGTTGACGCCTACCTTCTCGATCACCTTGTTCCAGCGCTCGACGCCCTTGGCGCAATCCTCGGAGTAGTCGTCGCGCAGCCGCATGTTCAGCGCCGTCAGCGCCGGCTCGTCCACCATCTTGATCTTGCCGTCCACCAGCTTGGCCACCGGATAGGTGGCATTGGTGAGACGGTGATCGTCGTCGATCTTGGTCTCCTGGAAGCGTCCCTTCAGGCCGGCATTGTAGAAATTGGCGGCGTTGGTGGAGATTTCCGAGCCGAACAGGTCGAGCGTCAGCGAATAGTGCATGTTCAGCTTCTTCTGCACGGTCGGCAGGTCGATAACGCCGAGCGCGCGCACCTTCTCGATCTCGTTGGGATCCTCGATGCCGGCGGCCTTCATTGCCTCGCAGGTCCGCTGCAGCACGCGCCCGACGCCGGTCTCGCCGACGAACATGTGGTGCGCTTCCTCGGTCAGCATGAAGCGGCAGCTTCGCGACAGCGGGTCGAAGCCGGACTGCGCAAGCGCCTCGAGCTGCATCTTGCCGTCGCGGTCGGTGAAGTAGGTGAACATGAAGAAGGACAGCCAGTCCGGCGTCTTCTCGTTGAAGGCGCCGAGCATGCGCGGGCTGTCGGGATCGCCCGAACGGCGGCGCAGCAACTCGTCGGCTTCCTCGCGGCCGTCGCGGCCGAAATACTTCTGAAGCAGGTAAACCATCGCCCAGAGATGGCGGCCTTCCTCGACGTTGACCTGGAACAGGTTGCGCATGTCGTAGAGCGAGGGCGCGGTCTTGCCGAGATGGCGCTGCTGCTCGACGGAGGCAGGCTCAGTGTCGCCCTGGATCACGATCAGGCGGCGCAGCATCGCGCGGTATTCGCCGGGAACTTCCTGCCAGGCCTTCTCGCCCTTGTGCTCGCCGAAATTCACCTGACGGCCTTCCTCCTGCGGCGCGAGAAGAACGCCCCAGCGATATTCGGGCATGCGCACATAGTCGAACTTGGCCCAGCCCTTCGGATCGACGCTGACGGCGGTGCGCAGATAGACCAGCGATTCCTGGAATCCTTCGGGCCCCATGTCCTGCCACCAGTCGAGATAGCCGGGATGCCAGCCCTCCAGCGCCTTGAGCACCTGGCGGTCTTCGACGAGGTTCACGTTGTTCGGGATCTTGGTGCTGTAGTCGACGTTGACATAGTTCATGGCCGGGCTCCCTGGCTACATTCTCCGTCATGGCCGGGACATCTGGCGAGAAGACGCGCTTCGCGCTTCTGCCGGCCATGACGCAAACAGATTTCTACACTCTCGTCATGTCGAACTGCGCCTTCTGGCCGGTGCCGTAGCGGCGCAGCGCGCCCTCCTCGCCGACCGCGTTGGGGCGCTGGAAGATCCAGTTCTGCCAGGCGGTGAGGCGGGCGAAGATTTTCGATTCCATCGTCTCCGGTCCGACGAAGCGCAGGTTCGCTTCCATGCCCGTCAGGCCATCGGGCGAGAACGAAGCGCGTTCCTCGAAGAACACGCGCACCTCGTCGTCCCAGTCGATATCGTCGAGCGCGAAGGTGACGAGGCCGAGTTGCTCGGCCGCCTCGGCATCGAGGGCTTCGCCCATCTTCTCCCTGGCGCGGTCGAGATCGGCGGGGTCGGCCTGGAAACGCGACTCGAGGCGCGTCAGCCCGTGACTCATCGGGTAGGGCCCGAAATTCATCGCGCTCAGCACGATCTGCGGCGGCGGGCGGTTATCGCCCTGGCGCGAGCCGATCAGCATGTAGGAGCGGTCGGCGGCGAACACGAGCTCGGCGAGTGTGCCGACGAAGCAGGAGCCGGGCTCGACCAGCGTCACCAGCGTGCGCGAGGTGACGTCGATGCGCTTCAGCACGCGCTTCCAGTAGTGCCTGATCTCGTTGACCAGCCAGTGATCCTTGTTGGCTTCCAGGAGCGCGTCGCAGGCCAGCACATTGGCGGCCTCGCCATGCGACTTGAACACCAGCATGGCGATGCCGAGCTCGTTGATGCGCAGATGCAGGATGGCGTCGTCGAGTTCGCGGGCGACCTGCAGCGGCCAGAAGGACGCGCCCTGCGCGATCACGCCGTCGATGTCGGCGGGCGGCGCTGCGTCAGGTGCGGCGATGCTGATGGTGGCGATGCGCTGTTCGCGATTGATGTCGACGGTGACGAAGCGATAGCGCAGGCCGCTGTCGTCCACGGTTCGCTGCAGCGGCGTAAGCTCGATGCCCTTGCCGGCGCCGTTGCGGCCGGATTTGGCGGCGAACGCGCTGGCGCGTTCGGCGATCTTCGCCTCCAGCTTGCTGTTCGGCGCGATCTCGTCGACCAGCCGCCATGCGACGGCGCGCTTGCCCTTGATGCCTTCCTCGATGGTGCAGAAGAAATCGGCGTGGTCGCGGCGCACCTTGCGCTTGTCGACCACCCGCGTCAGCCCGCCGGTGCCCGGCAGCACCGCCAGCAGCGGCACTTCGGGAAGCGCGACCGCGGCCGAGCCGTCGTCGGCCATGATGATGTGGTCGGTGGCGAGCGCGAGCTCATAGCCGCCGCCGGCCGCAGTGCCGTTCACGACAGTGATGAAGCGCTGGCCGGAATTTTCCGAGGAATCCTCGATGCCGTTGCGGGTCTCGTTGGTGAATTTGCAGAAGTTGACCTTGTGGGCGTGCGTGGAGCCCGCGAGCATGCGGATGTTGGCGCCGGCGCAGAACACGCGGTTCTTGCCCGAGCGCAGCACCACGACCTTCACCTCGGGATGCTCGAAGCGCAGGCGCTGCACGGCATCCGCAAGTTCGATGTCGACGCCGAGATCGTAGGAATTGAGCTTGAGCTGGTAGCCCTCGAACAGCCCGCCGTTCTCGTCGACATCCATCGTCAGCGTGGCGACGTCGCCGGCGACATCCAGCTTCCAATGCTTGTAGCGCGACGGATCGGTTCGAAAGTCGATGTACTTCGCGCCGCCTGCGAGCACGCGGTCTTCGCCGGCCATAGGCCTCACCCCTGGTGCGTTGTGTTAGTAGTTGCATGCACAATAATGCATGTTTTTGGACACGTCTAGCCCAACGTCAAAAAATATGCACTTTGCTGCATATTATAACCTTGACAAAGCATATCCCCATAGGTAGAGTTCCAGCATTGGAGCACCCCTATGGTAGACTTTCTCAAAAAACCCGATCTTTCAGGACGAAACCGCAGCCCGCGAGTGGCTTGAAGCCCGCGTCTGGGCCAACGGTCGGGTCTGCCCGCACTGCGGCAACGCCGATCAGGCGCGCACCTACAAGGTGACGCCGAACCCGGCCAAGAAAATCCGCGCCGGTCTCTACAAGTGCGCGGAATGCCAGCAAGGATTTACCGTCACGGTCGGGACGGTCTGCGAAGACTCCCACATCCCGCTGAATAAATGGCTGATCGGCTTCTACATGATGTGTGCGAGCAAAACGCAGGTGAGCGC
>JAHCKB010000061.1 GCA_026125985.1 Bradyrhizobium sp. | reverse complement strand
GGGCCTACCAGAAACTCGGCGCCGACGGCATCCTCGCCATCCTCGAGGCCTATTTCCCGTTGCCCGACGGCGGCGTCGAAGCCTATTTCCGCGCCATTGCGGATGCCGTCGATATTCCGGTCGTCATCTACACCAATCCGCAATTCCAGCGCTCGGACTTGACGCTTGATGTCATCGAGCGCCTCGCTGCGCATCCGCGCATCGGCTACATCAAGGACGCCTCCACCAACACCGGGCGGCTGCTGTCGATCATCAATCGCTGCGGCGACCGCATCAAGGTCTTCTCTGCGTCCGCCCATATTCCCGCAGCCGTGATGCTGATCGGCGGATACGGCTGGATGGCAGGGCCCGCCTGCATCATCCCGCGGCAGAGCGTGGCGCTCTACGAACTCGGCAGGGCCAAGCGCTGGGACGAGGCGATGGTGCTGCAGCGGAAGCTGTGGCGCGTCAATGAAGCCTTCGCACGTTTCAACCTCGCCGCCTGCATCAAGGCCGGACTTGCGATCCAGGGCTACGACGTCGGCGATCCCGTGCCGCCGCAGGCCGCGCTCACCGCCGAGCAGCGCAAGGTCGTCGAAGGCATCCTGCGCGACGCTGAATGACGGCCGGTCGCGCGCTGCCGATTCATCAAGAATTCCAATCAAATCCCAAGAAGAAAACAAGGACACACGAATGAACATCCTTCCCGGCAATCTTCGCTTTGGTGCAGGCAAGCCTGTCAAGCGTCTGGAAGACCATCGGCTGCTCATCGGGAAGGGCGCCTTCATCGACGACAAGCCGGAAGACGGTACGCTCTGGTTGTATGTGCTGCGCTCGCCGCATGCGCATGCGAAGATCGGTTCGATCGATACTGCGGAAGCCGTGAAACTGCCCGGTGTCGTTGCGGTCTATACCGGCGCCGATCTCGTCAAGGACAATGTCGGCAGCATTCCGACACTGGACATTTTCAAGCGCCCGGACGGCTCGCCGATGACGGTGCCGCCGCGGCGGCTGCTGGCGCATGAAGTGGTGCGCTTTGCCGGCGAGGCGGTTGCTGCCGTGGTGGCGAAGTCGCGTCTGGAGGCGCAGACCGCAGCCGAAGCCATTGCCGTCGATTACGAAGTGCTGCCGGCGGTGGTCGACCCCCTGGAAGCCGTCAAGCCCGGAGCGCCCGTGGTGTGGCCGCAGGCGCCCGACAATATCGTGGCGGCGATGAGCTATGGCGATGCCGCCAAGGTGGAGGAGGTCTTTTCCAAGGCTCCGCATGTCGTGTCGCTCGAGGTCGGAAGCCAGCGACTTATCCCGTCGGCGATGGAGCCGCGCTCGACGATTGCCGAGGTCGAGAAGGGCACGGGCAGGCTGCTGCTGCATGTGCAATCGCAGACCCCGGCCTCGACCCGCGACGTGCTCGCAGGCGCGATATTGAAGCGTCCGCCGGACAGCGTGCGCGTGCTGGTCGGCGATATCGGCGGTGGCTTCGGCCAGAAGACCAATCTCTATCCCGAGGACGGCATGGTTGCCTATGCCGCGACCAAGCTGAACCGGAAGATCCGCTGGCGCGGCGAGCGCACCGATGAATTCGTCGGCGGCACCCATGGCCGCGACCTCACCTCGACCGCGGAGTTTGCTCTCGACGCCAAGGGCCGCGTGCTGGCCTATCGCGTGCGCTCGATCGGCGCTACCGGCGCCTACTCCTCGGGCGCGGCCAACATCATTCCGCTGGTGCTTGGCCCCTTCGTGCAGACCGGCGTCTACGACCTCCCGCTGGTGCATTTCGAGGTCAAGACCGTGATGACCCACACCGCTCCGGTCGGCGCCTATCGCGGCGCGGGCCGGCCCGAAGCGGTGTTCATCGTCGAACGTCTGATGGATGCCGCCGCGCGCCAGATCGGCATTGATCCCCGCACCATCCGCAAGGTGAACTACATCAAGCCGGGGCAACTGCCCTACACCAACGCCGCAGGCCAGGTGTACGACTCCGGCGCGTTCGCGCACATGCTGACGCGGGCTGCCGAACTTGCCGACTGGGATGGCTTTGCCGCCCGCAAGCGCGCGGCCAAGAAGCGCGGCATGCTCTATGGCCGCGGGCTGACGAGCTATATCGAATGGACCGGCGGCCGCGCCCACAACGAGAAGGTCAGTCTGCATGCGACGGGCGAAGGCCGCGTCGTCCTGCATTCCGGTACCATGGCGATGGGGCAAGGCTTGCAGACCACCTACAGCCAGATGGTGTCGGATGCGCTCGGCATTCCCCTCGACAACATCGACGTGGTGCAGGGCGACACCGATCTTGCCACCGGTTTCGGCAGCGTCGGCTCGCGCTCGCTGTTCGTCGGCGGCACGGCGGTTGCGGTGTCGACCAGCGACATGATCAACAAGGCGCGTGAGAAGGCGTCCAACCTGCTGGAAACGTCGGTCGAGGATATCGAATATCGCGACGGCTGGCTCACGGTTGTCGGCACCGACAAGCGCATCAACCTGTTCGAGATTGCGAAGAAGGAAGGCACCGGCAAGCTTTCCGTCGACAGCGAGGGCGAGGTCGACGGGCCGAGCTGGCCGAACGGCACGCATATCTGCGAGGTCGAGATCGATCCGGAGACCGGCGTCACGAAGGTGGTGCGCTACACCACGGTCGACGACGTCGGCGTAGCCGTCAATCCGATGCTGGTGACAGGGCAGGTGCATGGCGGCGTCGCGCAGGGCATCGGTCAGGCGCTGTATGAGGGCGTGGCCTACAGCGAGGAAGGTCAGCTTCTGACCGCGAGCTATCAGGACTACTGCCTGCCGCGCGCCGACGACATCCCGCCGATTTCGGTGACGCTTGATCCGTCGGCGCCGTGCAAGACCAATCCGCTCGGCGCCAAGGGCTGCGGCGAATCCGGCGCGATCGGCGGCCCGCCCTGCATCACCAACGGCGTGATGGATGCGCTGTCCGAACTCGGCATCAAGCAGCTCAACACGCCGCTGACGCCAGCCAAGGTCTGGCAGGCGATCCGGGACGCGAAGGTGACGGCGTAGGCTCGCTCCTACCACCTGTCATTCCGGGGCGCGCCACTTGGCGCGAACCCGGAATCCATACTCACGATGATGGTTATGGATTCCGGGCTCTCGCCTTCGGCGAGCCCCGGAATGACGAGTGGCGAGAGTGGCGAGCGCCGGCAATCAGATCCCCAGCACCATCTTGGCGATGATTTCGCGCTGGATTTCCGACGAGCCGCCGAAAATCGTGTAGGCGCGGCCGTTGAGATATTCCGGCACGATCGGCAGCAGCTCCTCGGGCACTGGCGGCTCGTGGTTGAGGCGGTAGAGCGGGCGCACCGGCTCGACCGCAAGCCCGTCATGGCCGATCACGTCGACGCCGAGCCGCGTTACGGCTTGGCGGATTTCGCTGTTGCGCAGCTTCAGGATCGACGACACCGCGCCGGGATTCTGTCCGGTCTGCAGCGCGGAGAGCACGCGCAGCTCGGTCATTTCCAGTGCGTCGATATCGACCTCGATCTCGGACATGCGCAGGGCAATTTCCGGATCGTCGACGGCGCGGCCGGTGATGTCGGATCCCGCGAGATCGGAGATCGTGCGCAGGGCCTCGCGCAGCTTTGCCGAGGCGATGCCGGCGCCGCGCTCGAACTCCAGCAGATATTTGCCGTAGGTCCAGCCCTTGCCTTCCTCGCCGACCCGATTGGCGACGGGCACGCGCACGTCGTCGAAGAACACCTGGTTCACCTCATGATCGCCGCCGATGGTCAGGATCGGCCGCGTCGTGATTCCCGGCGTCTTCATGTCGATCAGGATGAAGCTGATGCCGTCCTGCTGGCGCTCGGTCTCGTTGGTGCGGACCAGCGCGAACATGCGGTTGGCATGGTGCGCATGCGTGGTCCAGATCTTGGTGCCGTTGATGATGTAGTCGTCGCCGTCGCGCACGGCGCGCGTCTTCAGCGATGCGAGATCCGAGCCCGATCCCGGCTCGGAATAGCCCTGGCACCAGTAATCCTCGCCGGAGAGGATGCGCGGCAGGTAGAAGTTCTTCTGCTCGGGCGAGCCGAAGCCGATGATGACGGGGCCGACCATCTTGACGCCCATGACGTTGACATTGGGCACGCCGGCGCGCGCGGACTCGGCCTCGAAGATCCAGCGTTGCGCCGGCGTCCAGTCGGGGCCGCCATATTCCACCGGCCAGCCCGGCGCGCCCCATCCCCTTTTGTGGAGCGCGCGCTGCCAGGCCATGCCGATATCGGGGTCGGAGAACACGGACGGCGTCAATGCGGTGGCGCGCTTCATTTCCGGCGTCAGGTTGGCGGCGATGAAGTCGCGGACTTCCTTCTCGAAGGCGCGCTCTTCGGCGCTGAAGCTGAGATCCATGTCCGTCTCCGTTTAGGCCTTAACGCGCCCGCCGAGTTCGGCATGACGGCGATAATGATGCGCGCTGCCGCCGAACATCGTGTCGAAGGCGAGCAGACGCTTGAAGTAGAGACCGATGTCGAGTTCCTCGGTGACGCCCATGGCGCCGTGCAACTGCACCGACTGCTCGGCGACGAAGCGTGCGCTTTTGCCGATCCTGGCCTTTGCGCCCGAGGCGGCGCGGCTGCGCGCCACCGGTTCGGCATCGGCCATCAGCGCGGCGCGCAGCGCCATCGAGCGCGCTTCGTCGCATTGCATCGCCATGTCGGCGAGGCGGTGACGGATCACCTGGTTGGCGGAAAGCGGCCTTCCGAACTGCTTCCTGATTTTGGTGTATTCCAGCGTGGTATCGAGCAGCGTCTGCATGATGCCGACAGCTTCCGATCCGAGTGCGGCCATGGCGCGGTCCACCACGGCCACGACCGCCGGCAGCGCGTCGCCGCCGTCGCCGAGCAGTGCATCCGCCGGCAATTGCACGTCGCGCAGATCGAGGTTGCAGGCGCGTCCGCCGCCGAGGCGCGGGTAGTCGTGCACGGTCATGCCGGGCGTGCCTGCCGGCACCAGGAACAGGCAGAGTCTTCCGGCCGCGCCGCTGGCCTCGACGATGCGCGCAGAGACGATGATCTGGTGCGCGGCCCGGCCGTCGAGCACGGCGATCTTGTGACCGCTCAGCCGCCATCCGCCCGGCGTCTCCGTCGCCATGGTCTCGACCTTGCCAAGATCGAAGCGGGCGGCACGCTCGGCATGCGCGAAAGAAAGATACAGCGAGCCTTCGGCGACTTTCGGCAGCAACGCCTGCTTCTGCGCTTCGCTGCCGCTTGCCGCAATCAGGCCGGCGCCGATCACGACGGTGGAGAGATAGGGCTCGGTGACGAGGCCGCGTCCGAACGCCTCCATCAGAATGCCGATCTCGACGGCGCCGCCGCCGAGGCCGCCATGGGCTTCCGCGATCGGCAACGCCAGCCAGCCGAGATCGGCAAACTGTTTCCAGATCGCGGCGCTGAAGCCGTTCGGTTCCGCCGCCGACTTGCGGCGATGATCGGCGTTGTAGGTCTCGCCGACAAAGCGGTCGGCGCTCTCGCGCAGCAGGCGCTGCTCGTCGCTGAGGGTAAGGTCCATCTTATATCTTCGCTGCGGTCGGCTTTCGCACGGAAGGATGCAGTCCCTGGGGGTCGACCACCATTCCGAATTCCTGGAGATTGTGAGCGTGGCAGAGCTGATGCAGCGCGAACGCCTGATCGATTGCCGCGGGCTGGCCCATCAGGTCCACCGAGCGGTTGACGGCTTCCTTGCTCAGCTTCAGCGCAAAGGCGGGTTTGCTCGCGATCTTGCCCGCCAGGTTGAGCACGAACGCGGAAAGCTCCGGCCGCGGCACGACGTGGTTCACCATGCCGAGCCGATGCGCTTCCTCCGCGGTCCAGACGTCCGTCGTGAACAGCATCTCCTTGGCCTTACGCGCGCCGAGCTCCCAGGGATGCACGAACCATTCGACGCCGCACACGCCCATGTTGACGACGGGGTCGCAGAACTCGGCGTCGTGACTGGCCACGATGAGATCGCAGGCCCAGGCCAGCATCAGGCCGCCGGCGATGCACTTGCCGTGCACCTCGGCGATGGTCGGCTTGGCCAGGTTGCGCCAGCGGCGGGTGATCTGCAGATATATTTCCTGTTCGCGCGCGAAGCGGCCATGTGCGTTCGGTTCGGCGAAGCCGCCCCAATTTCCGACGGGAGGAAAATCGATTCCGGCCTTGTCCTTGGCGCCGGGACGAAGGTCGTGACCGGCGGAAAAATGCGGCCCGCTGCCGGCGAGGATGATGACCTTGACCGCGTCGTCCTGCACCGCCTGGTCGAAGGCGGTGTTGAGATCGTAGGTCATCTGCAGATTCTGCGCGTTGCGCGCTTCCGGCCGGTTCATCACGATCCGCGCAATCCGCGGGTCGGGCCGCTCCACCAAAATGGTCTCGAACTCCATGGCGCCCTCACGTCTCCCTGAACTTTTGTCCGCTCATGTTGTTATTTCGGCAGATGATAGGCAAGTGCGTAAGCACTACAAAATAACATAGCCCGTCATTCCGGGGCGCGCCTCTTGGCGCGAGCCCGGAATCCATACTCACGATGGCGGTTATGGATTCCAGGTTCTCGCCTTTGGCCAGCCCCGAAATGACAGGGAGAAACTTGCACACCCCGTGAACCTCTTCTGCTAGTCTGAGACAAGATGTGCTTGGAGATCGAGATGCGAAAATTCCTTACCATTCTGGCCACGCTGTCGTGCCTGAGCCTGACCAATTGCGGGTACAACGCCATCCAGACCAATGACGAGCAGGTCAAGTCCGGCTGGTCGGAGGTGGTGAATCAGTACCAGCGCCGGGCTGACCTCGTGCCCAACCTCGTCAATTCCGTGAAGGGCTTTGCGCAGCAGGAAAAGGACGTTCTTCTCGGCGTCACCAATGCGCGCGCCAAGGTCGGCAGCATCCAGGCAACCCCGGAGGTGCTGAACGATCCGGCAGCGTTCCAGAAGTTCACGCAGGCGCAAGGTGAACTGTCCAGCGCGCTGTCGCGGCTGCTGGTCGTGACCGAGAATTATCCGCAGCTCAAGTCGGATGCGCTGTTCAAGGATCTGATGGCGCAGCTCGAAGGCACCGAGAACCGCATTACCGTGGCGCGCAATCGCTACATCAAGGCCGTGCAGGAATACAATGTCGGCATTCGCACCTTTCCGAACAACCTGACCGCCATGGTGTTCGGCTACAAGACGAAGCCGAATTTTGCGGTCGAGAACGAGAAGGAAATCTCTGTCGCGCCGAAGGTGGACTTCAGTCCGGCGCCCTCGAAATAACCCGGCGCGGCGACGCCTCCGATGAAGGTGCTACGCGCAACTCTGCTAGCCCTGCTGCTGGGCTGGGCGCTACCGGCGATCGCGCTGGTGGCGGTGCCCCAGCTCACGGGGCGCGTGGTCGACCGGACCGGCACGCTGTCGAGCGGCGATATCGCGCAAGTGAGCGAGACGCTCGCCGATCTCGAACGGCGCAAGGGCAGCCAGATCGCGGTGCTGATCGTGCCGACCACGGACGGTGAGCCGATCGAGCAGTTCTCGCTTCGGGTGGCGGAAGCCTGGAAAATCGGCCGCAAGAAGGTCGACGACGGCGCGCTCTTGGTCGTTGCAAAGAACGACCGGCACCTCCGGATCGAGGTTGGCTACGGTCTGGAGGGCGCCATCACCGATGTCACGGCAAGGCGTATCATCGACGAGGTGATCGTGCCGAAATTCCGGGCCGGCGATTTCGCGGGCGGCATCTCCGCCGGCATCGAAAAGCTGATCGGTCTCGTCAATGGCGAGAAGCTGCCGGCGCCCGCGCCCGCACACTGGCAAAGCCCGAAGCTCGGCAACTACATCGATCCGTTCAATCCGTTCGTGCTGGCCTTCGTGTTCCTCGTCAGCGGGGGGCTGCGCGCTGTGCTCGGGCGGCTCGTAGGGTCGGCGGCAACAGGCGGCCTGGTGGGCTTCCTGGCCTGGCTGTTCATCGGCAGCCTGGGGGCTGCGCTGGTGGTCGGCGTGCTTGCTTTCCTGTTCGCGGCTTTCATCGATCTGTTTCCGTCCGGAAGCGGGCGCAGCTCGAGCGGCGGCTGGTCTTCCGGCGGCTGGTCGGGCGGCAGCAGCGGCAGCAGCTCAAGCGGCGGTTTCAGCGGCGGCGGGGGCAGCTTCGGCGGCGGCGGCGCATCGGGGAGCTGGTAGCATGGGCATCAGGCGCATCGGCCGGCATCTCCTTCCCTACCGCTGGAAGCAGCGCCGCCTCTTTCCACGGAAGGCGCTTGCGCGCATCGAGCAGACGATCAAGGCAGGTGAGGACACGCATACCGGCCAGGTCCGCTTTGTCGTGGAAGGCGCGCTCGACGGCGTACCGCTGTTCCGGAATCAGCCGGCGCGCGAGCGCGCGCTCGACGTCTTTTCGCTGCTGCGCATCTGGGACACCGAGCAAAACAACGGCGTTCTGATCTATCTGCTGCTGGCCGATCGGGATGTCGAGATCGTCGCCGACCGCGGCATCGATGCCAAGGTCGGCGCCGAAGGTTGGGAAAAAATCTGCGTCGCGATGGAGAAGGACTTCCGGGCCGGATTGTTCGAGCATGGCGTTGTCGAGGGCATCGAACAGGTCTCGCGATTGCTGGCGCAGCACTTCCCGGCACGGCGCGGTACCCGCAACGAACTGCCGGACGAGCCGGTGATGTTGTGATCGCGAGACAGGGCGCGGCTGATTGCGGCGTCGAACAACCTCCGCGAGGCCGAACAGGCGTGTGCTAGGCGGGGTCCGGTGTCTGGCAGACGTCGACCCATTCCGCGCCGGTCAGTTCCGCCATGCGCTCTGGTGTGATCCGGACCGCCGAGTGTGTCGAACCGGCCGCCGGCACCACCACGTCGAATGCCTTCAGCGACACGTCGCAATAGACCGGCAGCGGCGACTTCAGGCCGAACGGGCAGACGCCACCCACCTCGTGACCGGTGATGTCGGCGACTTCGTCGAGTCCGAGCATCTTCGGTTTCACGCCGAAGGCAGCCTTCACCTTCTTGTTGTCCATTCGCGCCGTGCCACTGGCGACGATCAGCACCACGCGCTCGCCGACGCGCAGCGACAGTGTCTTCGCGATGCGGCCGGGCTCGACGCCATAGGCTTCGGCGGCCAGCGCCACCGTCGCCGAGCTCACTTCGGATTCGATCACGGTGATTTCCGGCGCCTTCTCCGCGAAGAAGGCGCGCACGGATTCGATGCTCATTCAGGGTTACTTTCCGGAGATCAATGCGGGCAGTTCCGACAGGGCGCGGATACGGTAGTCGGGCTGGAAGCCGAGTTCGTCCATCTGGGTGCGGAGCGCCTTGAACATGGTGAGCGGCGGCAGCATATCGCTTTCCAGGCAGGCCAGCGCCATCGCTTCCGGCGTCACCCGCTCGATCCAGGCGACGTTGAGCCCGAAAGATTTCGCGCCACAGACGTCCCACGGATTGGAGGAGATGAACAGCACTTCGTCCGGCGGAATCTTCAGGGTGGATTCGATCAGCGAATAGGCCTGAGGCGCCGGCTTGAAAATCCGGTTCGTGTCGACGCTGATCACGGCGTCCAGCATGGGGCGCAGTCCGCTGTTGCGCGCCAGCGCGTTCAGCATCTCCGGGCTGCCGTTGGAGAGGATCGCGAGCTTCTTCTCGGCCATCGCCTCCAGCGCCAGCATGGCGTCGGGGTAGAGGTCGAGGTGAAGATATTTTTCCATGATGCGCGCAAAGGACGCATCATCATATTCCAGCCCAAGGCACTTCAATGTGTAGGCAAGCGAGTCGCGGGTGACCGCGGCGAAATCCTGGTAGTGGCCCATCAGCGAACGCAGCCAGGTATATTCGAGCTGCTTGATCCGCCAGACCTGGGTGATGATCTCGCCATAGCCGGGGAAAATCTCCTCGGTGATGTCGGCGACCGATTGAACGTCATACAGCGTGCCATAGGCATCGAACACGACGGCTTTGATTGTCACGGTTGCTTCTCTTTGTTGCCGATCGTCGAATACAGGAATTTGCGCATCGCGTCGATGGAGCGGTCGAGCGCCGGCTGGTTGAATTCGCGGTGACGGCCGAGCAGTTGCCGCGGCGTCGCGAATTCCGGAATGTCGAAATCGTGATGGGCGCCGGGATGCACGATCAGCTCGATCGGGATGCCCTTGCCCTTCTCGCGGGAGATGCCCCAGTCGTCGCGCCCTTCGACGAGATTGCGGCACTCTCTTGCCGGCGTCCAATCATCGAGCTCTCCGACCATGATCAGCGTCGGCACCGTCATGTCGTCCTTCAGGCCGAGGCAGGGCGGGTAGAAGCCGACGGCAGCGCCGAATTTTGCTTTCGCATTTCGTTCGAGGCCGCCGCGCTCGACCGAAAGCAGCGCGAGCAGCGCGCCTTGCGAAAAGCCGATCACCGCGACCCGGCGAGGGTCGACCGACGGATGCGTGACGAGAAAATTCAGCGCGCGATAGACATCGTGCGCGCCGGCAGGCTGCGGGTTACCGGTGCAGGCGTAGCGAATCCCGCGCGTCTCGAAGCGGTCGATCGTCAGCGTGACATAACCCCATGCGGCGAGCCGCGAGCCCCAGCGCGCGTCGAGTTGCCGCCAGCCGCCGCAACCATGCAACAGAACCACTGCGGGCGAGGGGCCGCCACCGGCGGGGATGCGTAGATAGCCTTGCAGCGGCTGAGGAAACGTCAGCGGACTTTCAAATTCGACGGGTATTGGCGACGAATCGGCCGCCGCCAAGGCAGGGAATTCCGCGCTTGCCGATGCCAGCGCGGCGAGGAGGGCGGCGGATCTGGCGAAGGTTCCCATGGATCACCTCGCAAGCTGCCGCCCGACTATACTCCGCTAGATGCCTAAAATCTTCCGCGCATTTGCCTTCAGTACTTTGGGCCGGATCTCCTCGCGGATCTCGAGCTTGGCGAAGTCGGCAAGCCACCGGTCCGGCGTGATCACGGGCCAGTCCGAGCCGAACAGCATCTTGTCCTGCAGGATCGAGTTGATGTAGCGCACCAGGATCGGCGGGAAATATTTCGGCGACCAGCCGGAGAGGTCGATGTAGACGTTCGGCTTGTGGGTCGCCACCGACAGCGCCTCCTCCTGCCAGGGGAAGGAGGGATGGGCGAGGATGATCTTCAGGTCCGGGAAATCGGCGGCCACGTCGTCCATGTACATCGGGTTGGAATATTTCAGCCGCATGCCCATGCCGCCGGGCATGCCGCTTCCCACGCCCGTCTGGCCGGTATGGAACAGCGCGATCGCCCCGCCGTCGTTGATCGCTTCATAGAGCGGATAGGCCAGACGGTCGTTGGCGTAGAAGCCCTGCATGGTCGGGTGGAATTTGAAGCCGCGGACGCCGTATTCCTCCATCAGCTTCTTCGCTTCGCGCACGCCGAGCTTGCCCTTGTGCGGGTCGATGCTGACGAAGGGAATCAGGACGTCGAGATTGTCGGAGGCGACCTCCAGCATTTCGTAGTTGTTGTAGCGGCGGAAGCCGGTCTCGCGCTCGGCATCGACCGGGAAGATCACGGCCGCGATGTTCTTGGCGCGATAGTAGGCCGCCGTTTCCGGCACGGTCGGCGGATGCTTGTTCGGCGAGCCGAAATATTCCGCCATCCGCGCCTGGAAGTCGTCATAGCCGTCATCGGGATGGCAGCCGCAGGGTTCTTCGGCATGGGTATGGATGTCGATGGCGACGACCTTGTCGATGTCGGGCAATTTCAGTTTGGGCATGGTTTCCTCGCGCACGAGCGGCTTGATTTTCGTCTCCGGAAAATTGATTATACTATATAACAAATTTCGCAAGGCGGCATTTGCCCGCGAAAATGGGAGGACGGCATGGCGCAGGCGCAAGCCTTCGAGACCGATTTCTGGAAGGACGCGAACTTGCGGAAGGTCTGGGACGAGATCGTCCCGGGCGAACCGCGCAAGACCATCCCCTACACGCTGACAAAGGAAGCGATCGAACTCTATTGCCGTTCGGTCGGCGAGACCCACCCGATCTACTTCGACGAGGCCTACGCCAAAACCACCCGCTATGGCGGGCTGATCGCGCCGCCCTCGATCCATATCCTTCTGATGTTCTCCTGCACGCCGGCGGACGACTGGATGCGCTCGCCGGGCACCGTTAATGCGGGGCAATCCTGGAGCTACAACATTCCGGCGCGGCCCGGCGACGAGATCCGCCTGGAGGCCCGCGCGCTCGACAAGTTCATCAAGCGCGAAAGGCTGTTCGTCGTTCACGACAACGTCTTCTTCAACGGGAAGGGCGACGTAATCTGTTCCGGCCGCGGCTGGACGATTCGGCCGATGTGAGGAGGGCGATGCGATGACGACGACGACGTTCGACAGCCTTTCCGCCGGGGACACGATCGACGGACCGCGATTCGCGGTGACCCGGGAATCGATCCGCCTGTTCTGCGATGCCTCGCTGGACTACAACCCGCTGCACCTCGACGACGAGTACATGAAGGGCAGTTTCGGCAAGACCCAGTTCGGCGGAATCATCATGCACGGCATGAATAATTTCGGCCTGATCTCGCGCATGATCACCGACTGGGCCTATCCCGCCGGCGCCATCCACCGCAGGCTCGAGACCCGCTGGGTCAAGCCGGTGAAGCCGGGCGACCTGATCCAGCCCTCCGGAATGATCAAGGCCAAGCAGTCGACCACGAAATCCCGCTGGGTCCTGATCGACGTGGTGGTGAAGAACCAGCATGGCGAGAAGGTTGCCACGGGCGAGGCCATGGTCGAGTTCCCGATGGACCTGTTTTGCCAGTGATTTCAATTGGAAAAGCGGGCCAAAGCGACCGTCGGCGGGCCGAAAAAGGCCCGTTTCGGTTGACATTTGGCTGAGATGGCTTAGAAACCGCCGCGTTCCCGGACCGGCTCTGGCTGCCGGGCAAAATCCCAATTCGCCAGTTTGGCAACTGTCAGGTTCGGGCGCGAGCCACGGCCGTTCAACGCTACTATCAGGATTGACCCATGAAGGTCCGTAACTCGCTGAAATCGCTGCGCGGTCGCCACCGCGCCAACCGCCTGGTCCGCCGCAAGGGCCGGGTCTATGTCATCAACAAGGTCCAGCGCCGCTTCAAGGCCCGCCAGGGCTAAGGCCGCTTTCAGCCTTCCGAGTTCACTCCGGTTTGAGGATCGCGCTGCTTTGCAGCGCGATTTTTCGCGTCTAGACTTCGGCCATGGGTTTCAGATTCCCGGGCTTGAGCTTCCCGAGGCTGCAACGCGTCGGCGCGGCGATGGTCGTTGCTGCGCTCTTGGCCGCGCTGCCGGCCGTGGCCTTTGCGCAGGCCGATCCCCGGGTCGTTCCGCCCAAGGATTCCGAAAAGAAGTTGCCGGAGGCGCCGGACAAGCTGCCGAAGGTCGGCGCTGACCGCACCAAAGGGCTCGACTTCCTGTTCGGCGCGCTGAAGGCCGCGCCGGATGAGGCGAGCGCGCGCCATGTCGAAGCGCGGATCTGGGCGACGTGGATGCAGACGTCGAGCGACACCGCGGCGCTCTTGATGTCGCGCTCGAAGGCGGCGATGGACGCGAAGAAGACTGACGTTGCGCTGGAGCTGCTCGATGCCCTGATCAAGCTCCGGCCGGACTATACCGAGGCCTGGAACCGGCGCGCCACGCTCTACTATGTGAAGAACGACTATGTGCGTTCCCTGCAGGACATTCAGCAGGTGCTGACGCGCGAGCCCCGCCATTTCGGCGCACTCGCCGGTCTCGGCATGATCATGCATGATGTCGGCGACGACAAGCGGGCGCTGGATGCCTTCCGCAAGGCGCTCGCCATCCATCCGCACCTGGAAAAGGTGCCTGATATGGTGAAGTCGCTCGCCGAAAAGGTCGAAGGCCGCGATATCTAGTCGGCTGGCATTAACCACTGTCTGCGATGAACATCCTGCGGGCTGGCGGTTCTCCCGCACAGGCGCGACTTATGTCGCATAGTTCACGCAAGGGAGCATAGCCATGAGATCCCTGATGCTCGCCGGCTTGATGTCGGTTGCTTTTGCGACTGCCGGGCAGGCCGATCAGTATTGGGTGGCCGGCGACCGCAGCACCGGCAAGTGCAACATCGTTACCACCCAACCGGTCACCTTCGGGTTGCCCGCCTACGCCGGTGACGCCAGCGAATACAAGACCTCGTTCACATCGGGTCCGTACCAGTCGCTCGATGACGCGAAGCTTGCCCGGTCCGGCATCAGCGCATGCCCGGCGGAGCCGGAACCGGCCGCCGACAAGAAACAGTGACGCCTGGGGCATGGCGCCGGCCCCGCGGGGCCGCGTCAGCGCCAGGTGGGTACCGGTTTCAGTGCAACTCGTGGCTGCCGCGCTGGGCGAACCCGCCCGGCGAGACGACGGCGTAGAGTTGCGCCAGTTCCGCTTCCAACTGTTCGTTGACGATCAGGAGTGCCTTCAGCGCCCCCCGCAGGTCGCCGTTGCAGGCCGCCACGATCTGGTCGATGGCTGCTTCGTTCAGGGTACGCATGGAATTCGCTCCGCTTCTTGGCCGTCTACGCCTTGCCGTGCCGCCCCATTCCTGTGCATTGCGGGGAGAGGGCAGACCGCATGCATGTTCGCGTGAGGCCGCTAGATGGCGAAAATGCCGTTGACGGATGGAAGCACCGGGCAATTACGGTGATGTGAACCCGCTATCCACAGGAACAGTGGTCTGTGGAAAACTTGGTCCTGCGCTGCGAAACCCGGGTGCGTCATGATCGTAGCTTTTATGTGCCCCAATCTGTCCGGATTCTCTCGATGTTCCTGCTGATCGTGCTGGCAGCGCTGGCCACCCTGGCGCTCGTCACATGGGCAGGCGTCGTGCTCGCCGAGCGCGCGCATCCGGCGCAGGGCCGCATGGTCGAGGTCGCCGGCGGCACGCTGCATGTCGTCGAACTCGGGCCGCGCGATGCGACCCCGATCGTGATGCTGCACGGCGCAAGCTCCAATCTGGAGGTGATGCGGCCGCTTGCCGATCACCTGTCGCAGACGCACCGCGTGATCCTGGTGGATCGTCCCGGTCATGGCTGGAGCACCCGCGCGAAGTTTTCCGATTCTACTCCCGGGCCGCAGGCCCGGATGATTTCACAGGCGCTGGACAGGCTTGGCCTCGGCAAGGCAGTCGTCGTCGCGCATTCCTGGAGCGGCGCGCTGGCCTTGCGCCTTGCTCTCGATCATCCCGAGCGCGTCGCGGGCCTCGTGATGCTGGCGCCGGTCGCTTATCCCTGGCCCGGCGGCGTCAGCCAGTACAACTACGCCGTCACGACCCCGGCGGTAGGCCCTTTGCTGGCGCACACCGTCATGCTGCCGCTCGGGCTCCTGCTCGCCGACTCCGGAGCGCGCAGCGTATTCGCGCCGCAGCCGATGCCGGAAAATTTCGTCAAGGACAGTGCGACCCGGCTGTTGCTTCGGCCGCGCGAATTCGTGGCCAACGCCTTTGATCTGGTGACGCTGCGTGCAGCGATGGCCGAGCAGGCGTCGCGATATTCCGACGTCACGGTGCCGATCACCATCATCGCCGGCGACGCCGACAAGACCGTCTCCACCCACATCCATTCGCAGCCGCTCGCGCGAACTGCGAAGAACACCAGACTGATCGTGCTCAACGGCGTCGGCCACATGATCCAGTATGCCGCGCCCGACCTCGTGGTATCGGAGATCGAGGCGATGGTGGACGGCTTCGTCCAGGGCTCCGCGACCGCTGCAGCCAATTGAGCGCAAGTCAGCGCTCGACAAAGGCGCGCTGCAACTGGTCGGTGATCGGCTTGAACAGATAGCTCAGCATGGTGCGGCTGCCGGTTTGCATGAAGACCTCCGCCGGCATGCCCGAAACAAGATGCAGTCCTGCAAGCCGCCGCCGCTCTTCCTCGGGCAGCGTCACTCGGACGGTGAAATAGCCGGCATTGCTCTGCTGGTCCCGGCTGATATCGGCGGAGATGAACGAGACGACGCCTGCGACCTCAGGCGTGACGCGCTGATTGAACGCCGGAAAGCGCGTGAACGCCTTCTGTCCCACCCGCACCTGATCGATGTCGGTCGGCTGCAGGCGCGCCTCGATCTGCAGGTCGTCGGCGTCAGGCACCACCTCCATGATGGTGTCGCCGGCGCGGATCACGCCGCCGATCGTGTGCACGTTGAGCTGATGGACGAGGCCGGAAACGGGAGCGCGCAGCTCGATACGGTCGAGCAGGTCGCGCGCGGCGACGCTGCGTTCCACAAGCTCGGCTTCCTTGCCTTTGACCTCGCCGAGTTCCTTGACGACGTCGGTACGGAAATCCTGGTCGATGCGCACGGTCTGCAGTTGCGCTTCGCTGATCTTGGCCCTGGTCTCCGCGATGGCCGAGATCAATTGTCCGCGCTCGCCTTCGATGCGCGCGCCTTCGCGCTGGAGTGCCGTCAGCCGCGGCAGCGGCACCAGACGCTTGTCGTAGAGGTCCTGCACGCCGGCAAGCTCCCCCGTGATCAGTTCGATCTGCCTGGCCTTGGAACCGACCTGGGCCTCGAGCCCTGCGATCTCCTCGTTGAGCTGCCCAATCCGGTTGCGCAGGAGTCCTTTCTGGCTGTCTCGCGC
>JAHCKB010000060.1 GCA_026125985.1 Bradyrhizobium sp. | reverse complement strand
TTGCATGATCCAGCCCGACAACGGGCCAAATCTTCTCCCCGATTTTGCCGCCCGGATCGCAATGCCGCTGAATCGCAGGTTCCCCCGAGGAAGGCCGGCGCCCGCTCCCGGCGCTAATGCACGGCTCCGGCCGTACGGCGGCCAGCGGACCGTCCGTTGCGGTCAGCCCCGTGGCGCTCGTCGTCGAGGACCAGATCCATGGCCGCATCGAATTCCTCGATACGGTCGAGCTTGTGCAACATGCGCCCGAGACCGCTGAAGCCATCCGCGATATCCGGCTGCAGCTTGATGACTTCGCGATAGGCCCTTGCCGCGTCGAGGTGTTGGGCGAGCGCCTCGCAGCTTTGTGCGAGACAAAGCCAGGCCTTGTAGGCCTCGGGCCGCATACCCGTCAGTGTCTTGAACAGGCGGCGCGCCGCGGCGTGATTGCCCGACGTCGTCAGGAGCTGGCCAAGCCGATGCATCGCATCCACATTATCGGGCTCGACCTCCAGGATCTGCCGGTAGCCCCGTTCGGCCTGCGGCAGCTTGCGAGCTTGATGCAACTCGGTTGCCTCCTTCAGCGCCGCCGGAACGGTACGGCGATCGAGCTTGCCTCCGAGGTTACGGCCGTTCCTGGTGCCGATCACGACGCAGCGAATACGCCGCTCCTTCACCCCGAACGAATATTTGTAGGTCTCGTTGCCGCGAAGAAAATCATACTCCGTGAAGCCGTTCTCGATCGCGTACCGAATGCTATGCGCGTGCAGGACCAAGCCGGGCGACGGGCCGTCGAAGGTTTCGTCGCGCCCGGTCATGTAGAACAGGAAGCTGCCCTTGCGTCGGTCGATCAACGTGGCCAGCGCCGCGACCGGCTGGTCGCCTTTCCAGAACGTCGGCAGGTAAAGCAGATCCGACCTGAACGACCGCGTCAGCATCGCCCGGTTGGAACGGACCAGCGACTTGACGAGATCGCCCTTGCGCGGCGTCCACTTGACCTCCCAGAAGCGCAGCAGCGTATCCAGATCGCGCTCGATCGTCTCAGGCGTGGCGAGCGTGATCCTGTACTCATCGGAACCCTCGATCTGCTTCATCAGACGCCGGATCTTCTGCCGGGTATTGGCGCTCAGGCTGTCGAGATAGGCATTCCAGTCCGGAGGCAGCGCGGCAAAGGGACACAGCGCGTTGTCGATCCCGTCGACCTTGCTGATGCGGCTGATCTGATCGATCTGGAAACTGGCCTTGGGAAAATGGGCGGCCAGCAGGCGGTAACGTGCATCCGAGATGCGCGCATTCTCGAGGTTGAGGCGCGCCCATCTCATCTGCTTCAGATGACGAGCGAAAGCCGGGATCGCAAGGTGCTCGAAGCCGGGCCGACACAGGATGCCGGTGTAGTCGGCAGCGAAATTGCCCGCCATGTTCAATTCATTATGGAAAGAAGTATCCGAGGCCTTGACCGAAAGCCGCAAAGGCAGGAACGCGACATAGGGCGCTTCCGACGCTTCGCTGGCGCGCGCCGCCAGGACGAACCACGGTCCGGAAATCCACTCGAGCCAGCCGGCAAGCCATCTGAAAGAAAGGAAGAGCTGGGCGTCGGGATCCGCGTCATAGACCGCGTTCCAGTCCCGCTCCAGTCGTTCGAACGACGGCATCGTCTCTATGACTTCGACACGCACGGCTTCACTCCGATTTCCCACTACACTGACTGCGATATCTCCGGCTTCCTCTCAGTCTCGTCCGGCATGACGGTTCATCGTTCGCGGAATGCCCGCATCATGCTGTCATGTATCGGCTTGACGACGTACTGGAAGAACGTCCGCTCCGTCGTCTTGATGTAGACCTCCGCCGGCATTCCCGGCGTCGGGCGAAAATCCGGAATCGTCAGGGCTTCGGTACTGTTGAGCTTGACGCGAACGATGTAGATGTCGGTCGGCCCGGTCTGCTGCGACTTCCTCTCATCCGCAAGCGAATCTGCCGACAAATAGATCACGTCACCGGATACCATGGGCGTGATGCGCTGGTTGAGCGCGGTCAGGCGCACCATGGCGTGCTGACCGTGCTTGACACTGTCGATGTCCTGGGGACGAACCCGCGCCTCGATGATCAGTTCCTCCTGCAGCGGCAGTATTTCCATGATGCTCTTGCCGGCCTCGATGACGCCGCCATCCGTGTGGTATTTCAGCTTGACGACCACGCCGCGGACTGGAGCCGTGATGCGGACGCGATCGAGCACGCCCTTGGCGGCAACAATGCGCTCGCGCACGTCGGCCAATTCTCCTCGCACCTCATGCATCTGGTCCACCGCGGTCTTGATCGCGGTCTTCCGCACGCCGTTGATCTGCTCCTGGGCACGCGCGATGCGCTCTCTTGCGTCGCCGATTTCGCCGAGGATCCGGCCCACCTCGCCCTCCAGATTGGCCTTGGTGCGCTGCAGGATCAGCAGTTCGGGTTTGCGGACCAGTCCCGATTTCAGCAGATAAGCCTTGGTGTCGATTTCATCGTCCAGCAGGACGATCTGCTTCTTGACGGCATCGAGCTGAACCCCGGAGCCCTGAATACGCTCGTTGAGCGCATTGATGCTCTCGTTGATGCCGGCAATGTCGCTCTTCACATTGTTCCTGCGGGCGACGAACGCCAGCCGCTGACTTTCCAGAATCTCGGCGATTTCCGCGTCCTGATACTGTTCGATATCGTCGGGAAACCTGACCTCGGATTCCTCGCGCATCTCGGCTTGCAGGCGCGCATCGATGGCCGTCAGCCTGACGCGGCGCAACGACAGACGCCGCAGTTCGGCTCGCGGCGCCGTTTCGTCGAGCTCGACCAACAGTTGCCCCTGCTCAACGGTATCGCCTTCACGCACGTGGATCTGACGGATGACGCCGCCCTCCAGATGCTGGACGATCTTGTTCTGGCCGGTGGCGACGAACACGCCAGACGCAACGACCGCGCCCGCAATCGGCGCCATGTTGCCCCACACGCCGAACCCGGCGACCATGGCGCCCATGACAAGGGCACCGGCAATGGTCGGGAACCTGGTTGAGCGCGGCAGCGACGCGTACCAAGTTGTGTCTGTCTCGACGTTGGATGAAGCCTCGTTCCTGCTTCCCATGGCCCCCTCACGAATTGAGTACGGGCGGCCCACCGCCCGGCCCGTCCGGTTTCTTTCCGGTGATGAGTGGAATGATCTCGTCACGGTTGCCGAAGGCCTGCACGGCGCCGTTCTGCATGATCATGATCTTGTCGACGCTGCGCAGCAGCGCCGCGCGCTGCGTGACGGTGACCACGGTTATCTTTCTTTCCTTGGCGCGCAGCAGTGCCCGCGCCAGCGCGCGCTCGCCATTTGCGTCGAGATTGGAGTTCGGTTCGTCCAGAACCATCAGGCGGGGGTTGCCGTAGAATGCCCGCGCCAGCCCTATCCGCTGCCGCTGGCCGCCGGACAGCGGACTTCCATCCATTCCGACGACGGTTTCATAGCCCTGAGCGAAGCTCGAGATCATCTCGTGCACGTCGGCGAGTTCGGCCGCATCGAAGATGTCTTCATCGCGGGCGTCATCGCGCATTCGTGCGATGTTGGCCTTGATCGATGCGGGGAAAAGCTGGACATCCTGCGGCAAATAGCCGGTGTTCTCGCCGAACTGACGCGCATCCCAGTTGCGCAGGTCCATCATGTCAAGACGGACGCTTCCTGCCGTCGGGATGATCGAGCCCACGAGCATGCGCGCCAGCATGGTCTTGCCGGTCCCGGAATCGCCGACGATGGCCATCGACTCGCCCGGCTGCAGCTGGAAGCTGATGCCGTTGAGGATGACCTTCTTGGTCGGTGGCGGAACGTAGAGTACGCGCTCGACGCTGAGATGACCCTGAGGGCGCGGCAGGCGCAGCCGTTCAAGATTCAGCGGCGAACTCTGCAGAAGCGCCTTGACCCGTCCATAGGCGGAACGCGCCTGCACGAAGTTGCGCCAGCCTTCGATGGTACCTTCGAGCGGCGCCAGTGCGCGACTTGATACGATCGAAGCCGCAATGATCATGCCGCTGGTCAGATTACCTTCCAGCGCGAGCCACGCGCCCCAGCCGAGGATCGCAATCTGCGTGCACAAGCGAAGAAACTTGGAGAGACCGGTCATCATGATGTTGAGGTCTTGTCCGGCGACTTGCGCCTTCAGCGACTCCACGGTCTCGCGGCCCCACATCACGACGCCTTCGGGGATCATGCCCATGGCGTTGATGACCTGCGCGTTCCGCGCCATCGATTCGGCCTGCAGATTCGCGCGGGTTCCGTACGCGTTCGCTCTGGTGAACGGAATTGCCGTGATCTTCTGGTTGAGCAGAGCCACGCACATGAGCGCCGCACCGGCGCCGAGCACGATGAGCCCGAGATGCGGGTGGATGAGGAACACCACTGCGAAATAGACAGGCGCCACCGGGGCATCGAACATCGTCAGCAGAACCGGACCGGTGATGAAGGCCCGCAGGTGCTGCAGGTCGGCGAGCGTCTGGAACTCGCGGCTGGAGCCGCTTTGCGCCGCCTTCGCCGCAGCGCTCAGCACCGGTCCGCCCAGCCGCGCCTCGGTCTCGACCGCCACACGCATCAGAATGAGCCGGCGCATGACGTCCATGAGCGCGTGGGCCGCAATCGCGACGACCACGATCATCGTGAGCATCACGAGCGTATCGGTGCTGCGGCTCGTCAGCACGCGATCGGACATGTTGAACAGATAGACCGGAATCGCGAGCACCAGCAGGTTCACCGCAACGGAGACGAAACCGACGGTCACGAGATTGCGGCGCGCGCCGGCAAGGCCCTTGCCAAGCACATCGCGAAATTCCGCGTCGCCGGACCGACGGTGCAGCGGCGTGGGACCGCCGCCGCCTCCGCCACCGCCGCCGTTCGTGGTCCCGCCGCCTCCACCGTCTCCATTTTTCGCGACCGGCAACGATACGCCGTTGGAAGTGGACGTATGGCCCGGCGATGGCCTCGCTTCGGCGTTGGGAGGTGGTGACGGGGCCGGCTCGGGCGCCGCAGGCGCTTCCGATTTGGCCGTGGCAGGCTGGGCCGCGGCGGCAACACCGCGCTCGAGTTCGATCACCTGCGCGCTCATTCCCTGCCGTTCAGACGGTTCGGGACCAGACGAAGCGCCCGTGCCGCTACCCTCCGTGCCTTCCCTTGCGGAAAATGGAAGGACCTTTGCCGGCTGGAGCCTGGCAGTATCTTCGTCGGTCGATGCCACCTGAACGTCTCCATTTCAACTCGCCCTGCATCGAGCCCTCCCACCACCCTCCCGCGCGGCGACCCGTTGCAGAAACACCTTCCTCGATTGTCCCCGGCTTCCCTAGTGCATGATGTTTGCAACCGCATCGTCGGCCGGCAGAATCGCCACTGGATGTGCGGCCGGCGGTTCGTCCTGGACGTCGTCGACAAACGCCACCAGTTCCGTGACCAGCGTCGCCGTATCCTTGTTGAGGTCCCCGTCGGTATCCGTCGGCAGCAGATTCACCTGGACCAGGATGGTGTCGGTATACACCTCCCCGTTCACGTAGGTTTCAGTCGCGCCGACGTCGACGATAGCCGCCTCATTGGTGAGGTTGTTCTGCCCGGTCGAGGCAGACTGGCTTCCGGGATCGTCCGGATCGGCAGACGCCCTGGCCGATGACTCGTCGATAAGCTGAAGAATGACGTCGACGTCGGAAGTGACGTTGGTCTGGTAGATCGCGTTGACGTCGTAATAGTCTCCCTTGACATACAGCACATTGATGGTGCCGCCCGAACCGGCAAAATAGGTGCCGTAGACGGGATCAAGGCTGGTCTGGCCGCTGCCGACCGCGTCGACAACCTGCTGCAGATCGGAACCCACCTCTCCGAAATTGTCGTCGCCGAAGGTTTCGATCGTCGCCGCGTTGACAAGCTCATTGCCGCTGGAGTTCACCGCGTGACCGGAATTCATCGCATCGGCAAATTGCTGGACCACGTCGTTGTCCAGCAGGATGTTGTTCTGGTAGATCACGTTCATCCCGTGGTATGCGCCCTCCACGATGATGAGATCGTACTGGATCGTCCCGTCGAACACTTCGGTGAGATTGATCTGACCGTTGGCGCCGGCAAACGCCTCGTAATGGGCATTCGACGCGGACTGCACGATGGCGTCGTCGTCGATCAGGAGGTTGGTCTGGGTCACCAGGTGAATGCTGTAGTAGTCGCCTTCCACCACATCGACATGCCATTGGTATCCCGCGAAGAACGCCGGTACTTCCGCGTAGATGCCGGGATGCTCGACAAAATCGGCGATATTATCGGTGGTGTTTTCCCCCTGGTTGCCCGCCAGCGCGACTGCAGGCATCGCTCCGCCCGCCGTTTCGATATGATCCTTGTCCACGATCGAGTTGGTCTGGAAGATCGCATTGGTGCTGTAGTAGTCCCCCATCACGACCATGGTCCGGCCGGACTCGCTGAGATCCACGATCAAGGCCGCATTGAAACTGGTATTGTTTCCGGCCTCGGCGAACTGTCCGACGCCTTCGCCGAACTCCGGTCGCTCGGGAAGCTCCAGCGAAGGCAACGGAGGCTCCGGTGCCGGATCCTGCAGCACGCCATTCAGGTAATAACCGGGCTCGACCGAATTTTCCGCGGGCTCGCCGTCACGCGCGGCATCGGAAGCCTGCAGGAACTCGACGAACCCCTGACCGGACTGCGGGAACCACCACTCGCCCGGAATGGCTTCGTTGGCACCGTCCGCCATCTCCTGAAGAACTGCGCTCGCACTCCCGGAGACCTGCTCGATGCTCCACTGAATGGCCGTCGTGGCGCCATTCCCCTGGAGGAACAAATCATTGTCGGTGAGCAGGTTGTACTGGTGGATCTCGAGCTGGGTCTGCTGGCCGCCAGGCTCGTATGTCACCGAAATCGTGTGTTCCGGCCTGCCGCCGCCACCCCCGCCGCCCCCGCCGAAGCGGGTCGGCGAACCGGGCCACCCATGCTCGGGATCAAAGTTCGGTTCGGCCTCGGCCGTCTGCCGCAATCTGACCGGAAGGTTATGGGCGGCCTGCAGTGCATCAAGCGCCACCGGCAAGGGCCCGCGAATTCCGTGAATGTCCAGATCCTGGAACTCCGGCGTGTAGTCGTATTGCGGCCGCGGCGTAACGTAATCGTCCGACCCGCCCCGGGCTCCCGAGGGGTCATAGTCGAGCCGATCGCGTGCAATGTCGTGGATGATCCGGAAGTGACCCGCAAAGTGCCAGATCGATTCAGTCAGACCGCCAGGAACCATTTGAGCCTCCGCTGGTCAGGCTCGACAACAAGCTTGTCGCTCGAATCGCGCTAAATGACTTTGCTATGGAATAAAGGCCCGCGCGGCCTGACGCCGCGCGGGTAAGATAGCCGTCAGCCGAGATCGTGGCTGTCGTGGAAATCATCTCCGGCAACGCTCATGGTGATGCTGTTGAACTGGATGTTCGCACCCTGAGTGATCGTCTGGTTGAACGCGTCCAGCGTATTGACCGCATCGGCGGATGCAGTGACGCCGCTCGCCGCCGCGCCGGCAATGTCGTCGATCTTCGAATCGATCTTGACGTCGCCGCCTTCGGCCTTCATGTCGACCTTGAAGTCGCCGCCCTTGCCGTCATACGACAGGTTGGAGAAATTGAGGTCGTTGTCGACCAGGTTGTTGACCTGATCGATGTTGAACTGGTTGCCGTCGCCCGTGAGGTTCTGGGTGACGACGTCCGGCATGATGATCGAGCCGTGGACGTTGCTGAGATCGGAGAGATCGATGACCGGGCTGCTCAGGCCGTCGGCCTTGAGGTCAAGGTCCACCTTGACGTCGACTTCAACGTTGACCTTGTTGTCGACGGTGTTCTCGACCTTGTTCTCGATCTTGTTGTCGACGTCGTTGTCGACCTTGTTCTCGAGCTTGTTGTCGACCTTGTTCTCGACCTCGGTCTTGTTTTCGTTGCTGTTCTTGTTGTCGTTCTCGTTCTTGTTGTCGTTCTCGCTCTTGGAGTCGAGCGACTGAACGGCGAGCTGAGCTTGCGCCTGGCCCTGGCCCTGAAGCTGGCCCTGACCCTGAAGCTGTGCCTGCAGATTGGCCTGCTTCTGATCCTGATCCTGATCTTGCTTCTGGTCCTGATCCTGATCCGGATGCTTGCGCTGCGGCTTCTGATAACCCATGACGAACTCCTCTTCGGTAAGGAGCATCGTGCCGCTTCGGAAACCGCTGATCTTCTACGTCTGCGATGACCGATGCCGACGATGCGGGTGAACGCCGGATCTGCGAAGAGTTCCGACGGCGACCTCCCCGCAATTGTTGCGAGACTTCGCACGGTCAGCGTCGCTCATGAGGAAATCATGCGCCAGTCGCACATTCGAGACGGCACTGCTACGCAAGGGTTAGTTCGTGACGATGCACGGCCGGATTAAGCCGACATAAAGCATCGCCTGATCGGGCAGCCAAACAGCTCCCTCTGCCACGCCAGATACTCCAAAGGAGGTATGACCACTCGGAAAGTCACCCATTCGAGGGATGAGGCCAGCCATTCAGGTAATGCGCCTTCTCGATTGCGGCGGCGTGATCTCCGCACCGGAAATGCGTTCGCGCGCCGGAAAGCTACCGATTGCCGCAGCGCTCACGAAGATGCTGTCGCGGTCGACCGCACATGGCTTTCGAGGCGTGGCAGGAACTCCCAGATTTCGCGATTGATGCGCGCCATATCCTTTGTGGTCTTGATCATGCTCTTCAGCCGCGCGTCGTCCATGGCTTTCATTTCGCCGAACTGCAGGCTGTCCCGGGTTTGCACGATGCGCATCGACTGGGTATGGGTTATCTGTCCGCTCGTATCGACGACGTACATGCAATGATTGAACTCGTTGCGTATCGCGGTCGACGCATTAAAGCGCTCGATGAGCTTGGAAAGAGTCTTGTCGAGGCTCTTGTCCCGGATCGTGATCTTGGCGAGCCGCTGGATCAGATCGAGCCGTGCGCGGGTCGTGTTGAGCGTAGCGAAGGTCAGCGCCGCGGATTCCTGGCTGGTCCGCATCAGGATCATCAGGACGTAGATGAAGAGGCTTTCGTTGTTGGACCAGCTCGAGACGAGGTTCCCGATGAGTGCCAGTATCAGCGTGCGACGGTCCGCCGTTGAAGGGGCGGATGCCGCGATCGCATCGAAATCGGGCTTCTGCGGAAGGCGGCTGGACACCATGACTGCGATCCCGTCCTGAACACAAAGGACCCATCATTGCTGCGCGCGTAGTGCAGTACCTGGAATTATACGATCGGGAATTCCCGCGGACAAGGCGGCAACGGCCGCCGGACGCGCCCCGACAGAGCATCGGCAAGAGGCGCCGTCATGTGGCAATGGGCAAAGGAGCTCTCCAGGATGCGCAAGGCCCGCAGAACGGCGGTCGCCACGATCTCGCCGATCGTGGAAGGCAGCCGTCACCGGCTCGGCGGAATATCGGAAGTTGTCTGGTCGGATCCCTACATCATCGGCTTCCTTGTGATGTTGATCAGCATTGTTGCGAGGCTGGAAAGTCGCAGCATATCAGGAGATGCGTTGAACAAGGTTCAGTGCCGCGCCTGGGAGGAGATCACTGCCATGACGTCAGACATGATGGCGGAGCAACTTCTTCTTCTCAGCACCGAGCGCAACTCCGGCTTCGAGCTCGGATGCCGCAACGCGGCAGCATTCAGCGCCATCTTTTTCGGCGCCGACACGCTGTCGGAAGGCACCGGCCTTGCAGGCACCGCGCGCTGGCAGGGAACCCTCGAAACGGATCCGTCGGCGCTGCTCGTGCGATCTGACGACATTGACGCAGCATGGGTCCAATACTTCGATGCGCACATCACGTCATGAATGTTGACACTTGCGCAAAATGACACACCTTTGCCACAAGACGTCTCGATTGCGACGCACGGTTCCATTTCTCACGGGGATCACAAACAAGCGACATGCCCGTCAAATTTTCTTCAAGACATTGCGCCACATTGCACTAAGTTCGACCGAGTAGTAGCGTCGCCATCAACCTTACGGCTGAACCGGGGACAAACTATCGACGGATCAAAGGAACGAGTGAATTACACGGAGCTACCCAATCGGGAGTTCTTCTATGCGTACTGTGTTGCATTTGAGTTCATACATTGAAGCCGCCCGACACCCGGGCAATTTTTCAAAAAGAAGAAATGGAGTGCGGGAACTTCCTTCGCACTCCTCGCTTGGTATTGACCCGGCAGACACTCCACGCCTTTCAAACGACGTGCGCGGGCGAGCAAGCCGAAGTTCTGCGCAACCACGCGACGATCGCGCGACCGCCAACGGCGGCCGCACCGATACAAAGGTCGAGGATGATTTTCCAGGCCTGGCCGATTCCCGCGGAGAGGACGACGAAGGACGCTTCTCAAGGACATCGGGAAAACCCGGCATCGTTATCATCCACAGCCGCACCGTGTTTCGCGACTGCCTGGCTCAATGTCTCGAGCTCGCCTACGGTGATCATACCGTTTCATCGTTTTCGAGCATCGCCGAATGGCTCGCTTCAAACGAGCCGGGAGCGATCGATACTACGGTGGTCATCGTGGTCGTCGAGGCCGCGGAGCCGAATGCCGCCGACCTCGCGCTTCTGGAAACGAGCTCCGTCACCGCACCGGTCGTGATCGTTTCCGACACGGTCGACCTCAACCACATCATTCGCACCCTGAAGAGCGGCGTGCGGGGCTACATCCCCACCAGCCTGAGCTTCAACGTCGCCGTCGAAGCCTTGCGCCTGGTCAAGGCCGGCGGCGTCTTCATTCCGGCCGACAGCATCGTTCCCAATGGCAACGAATTGCCGCCGGCAAGAAACAGCACCTTGCTGACGACACGGCAGATGGAGATCGTGGAGGAGATCCGTCACGGCAAGGCCAACAAGCAGATCGCCTACGATCTGAGGATGAGCGAGCACACCGTCAAGGTGCACCTTCGCCACATCATGAGGAAGTTGAAGGCGAGAAACCGGACCGAGGTCGCCGTGCTGTCGGAAACCCTGCGGCCGGGTGACCGGGATCCCTAGGAAACCGAGATCCCCAGGGATAAGTCGAACGCCGTGCCGGCCGCCCGGAACCGTCGGGCCGCCGCACGGACGCCGGCGCCGGATCAGCAAGCCGCTACTTTGGCGCGCTCCCGAAGGTCGCCGCAAACCGCTTCGAATAGGCCGGCCAAACCTCGGGATTGACGATACGCGGCGGACGCTTGCCGTCGAGCGCATCGAGCAACTGCTCCGCCGCGATGCGCCCCATGTTGATCCGAGCCTCTCTGGTGACCCCTGCGGTATGCGGGCTTGCCAGCACGTTGTCGAACTGCAGCAAGGGGTGATCCGGCGGCGGCGGCTCCTTGTCCCAGACGTCGAGCCCGGCGCCGGCGATGCGCTTCTCCTTCAGTGCATCGTACAGCGCGCGCTCGTCGTGGATGAAGCCGCGCGCCGTGGTGATGAAGAAGGCATGCGGCTGCATCAGCGCAAACTGCTTCGCTCCGATCATGCCGCGGCTGCCGTTGTCGAGCGGACAGTTGATCGAGACGAAATCGGAGCGGCGCAGGAGATCGTCGAGTTCAACCTTCTCCCCGCCCCGCGCCGCGATCTCCTCTTTGGTGAGATAGGGATCGTAGGCGAGCACTTTCATGTGCAGCAGGCCGTTGCAGAGCTCGGCGATACGGCGGCCGACATTGCCGATCCCGACGATGCCGATGGTCTTGCCCTTGGCCTCGTTGCCGATCAGCATGTTGCGGTTGACGTTGCGTTCGCGCCGCAGCATGCGGTCGGATTCCAGGATGCGCTTTGAAAGCGTGAGCAGCATGCCGAGCGCGTGCTCGGCCACCGAATTGGCGTTTCCGCCCGACTGGTTGACGACCAGCACGCCCGCCGCCGTGCAGGCGTCGACGTCGACGGGATCGAAGCCGGCGCCGTTGGAAGAGACGATCAGCAGGTTCGGCGTACGCTTCAGAAAGTCCTTGTCGACATGAAAATGCCGCGCGAGCTCATCGCGGGCTGCACCGACCTGGTAGGCATGAGCGTCCGCGAGGATCGGAGTGAACACATCGGCCGGGCTTTCGTTCTCCAGCCGATCGAACCGCACATCGGGCCGGCTCTTCATGATTTCGGTGTAGATGTCGTGAGCGAGATATTTGACGTAGAAGACGCGCTTGTTGTTGACGGACATTTGGCCTGGCCGCTCCCCCGTTTCCTCGTTACCCCTTATCCCATGCGCTGCGGGCGCGGGCACCTCCGCCGCATGCAGAGCACGGTACGCAGTCGCCATGTTGACAATCCTGCCTGCCGCGTCAAGTTGCCTACCTCGCCTCAACGGGGCCGCCAGGCGCCGTAGGACAAGGAAGACGTTGATGGCGGCCGCAGAGACGGCGCTGAGCTGGCACCAGATCGTGCTGCAAACGCTCAAGCGCAACGACATAAGACTGGTGCCCTATGTGCCGGACCGGGTGCTGACGCCGCTGATCAGGAATCTGCATGCCGATCCGTTTTTCAACGTGTTTGCGACCGCGCGTGAAGAGGAAGCGGTCGGCATCGTTTCCGGCGCCTGGATGGGTGGCATGCGCGGGGCGATGCTGATGCAGACCTCGGGCTTTGCCACCCTCGCCAACGTGCTGGCTTCCATCGTCGTTCCCTCGCAGATTCCGCTGATCATGTTCGTGTCCGAGCGTGGCACGCTCGGCGAATTCAACTGGGGTCAGTCGCTGGTCTGCCGCACCATGCGTCCGGTGCTGGATTCGCTCGCAATGGAGCACCATACCTGTACGCGACTCGACGAATTCGAGTTCATCACCGACCGATCGATCAAGCAGGCCATCACCACACAGGCGCCGGTGGCGCTGATCCTGTCGCCGCTGCTGACCGGCGGCAAAACCCTCGACAAGTGAGCGCGCCATGAGCACCGCCCTCGCCCGCAACACCAAGGTGATGAACCGTTTCGATCTCACCTCGCGTCTCGTGGCCAAGCTGAAGAACGAGGAGGCCGTCGTCGGCGGCATCGGCAACACCAATTTCGATCTCTGGGCAGCCGGCCACCGGCAGCAGAATTTCTACATGCTCGGCAGCATGGGGCTCGCCTTCCCGATTGCGCTCGGCGTGGCGTTGGCGCAGCCGCAGCGCCGCGTCTTCGCGCTGGAAGGCGACGGCTCGCTGCTGATGCAGCTTGGCTGCCTGTCCACGATCGCCACGCTGGCGCCGAAAAATCTCACCATGGTCATCATGGACAACGGCATCTACCAGATCACCGGGGCGCAGCCGACGCCCGCCGCGGCATCCGCCGACCTCATTGCGATTGCGCTGGCAAGCGGGCTTGCCAACAGCGCTTGGGCCGCGGACGAGGAGGACTTCGAGCGGCTGATCGAGCAATCCCTCGTCGCGGACGGACCGACGCTGATCGGCGTACGCATCGACGACAAGCCCGGAACCGGCAGCACGCCGCGCGATCCCGTTCAGATCAGGGAGCGTTTCATGCAAGGGCTCGGTGTGCGGCAACCATTGTGAAGCGCCCTCACGCCGGGGAGCATTAACCTAATCGTGCAGCCGTTTCGCATCTGCGGCATACTGGCCTCCGGTTCGTGCTATGCCGATCGCATGACGATTGTTCTTCGCCTGCTCGCCTGGGGCCTGGCCGCCGCCGTCGCCTTTGCGACCCTGGGACCTCCACGCTACCGGCCGCACGCCGATATCGGTCAAAACGGCGAGCACGCGCTTGCCTTCATTCTGGTCGGCCTCGCCTTCGGCCTGGCCTACCAGCGAAACCGGATATCGACGGCATTCGCGGCGGTCTCAATGACCGCTGTGATCGAGGTCCTGCAGCTCTGGGCGCCTGGACGGCATGCGCGAATGTCGGATTTCATTGTCGATGCGACGGCCGTCTGCACCGGAATTGCAATCGCTGCTGCGCTGGGCTGGGTGAACGGCCGCATCCGTCCGCAGACATCTTAGAAACGCAGCAAGAAGTCCCTGCGAGCTTCGCAGGGACTTCTCGTCACGACACCGCACCGGAACTAGTTGATGATGCGGATCACCTTGCGCGTCCGCGGTTCCACAATCACGCGCTGATTGTTGACAACGGCGTAGCGGTATTCGGTGTGGCTCGGCACGACGTGCAGCTCCACGGCCGGCGGCAGCGGTTCGCCGACCACGATGCGCTCCTCAACCACGACCGAACGCCCACCGGACGGAATCGCGTTGATGACGGCATTCGGGATTTCCACTGCGGCGCCAACGGCAGCACCGACGGTGCCACCCACCACACCGCCCACCGGCCCGCCGATCGCAGCGCCGGTCCGCGCGCCCTCATGCGCTCCCTTCACGGTGGTCGATTGCGCGAGAGCAGAGCCGGATGCGAGAAGCGAAGCGGCGACCAGCGAAACAGCAACACGTTTGTTCATCATGTCCTCCAGTGGTTGAAGATGGGTCTCAACCCCTGGAAGCGCATCATGTTCCGGATCTCACGGTCCGGAACTTTGCAAATGGGGCGCAGGAATCTCGCGTCGCCTTGGAACAAAATCTACCGTCGCGTCCGGTGAAAGCGGGATCGCTTGCCAGCAATCGCACACGGTCCCCGTGAAGTCCCCGCGGAGACAATTCCGCAGGGACTTTCAAAGGTCGTTCGTTGTCGTGCCGGATACCCGTCAGCCGGGGCCTGCCCCCTGTGTCGCCGTATAGACGGCGTACAGCGACTGGCTCGCGGCCATGAACAGGCGGTTGCGCTTGGGGCCGCCGAAGCAGATGTTGCCGCAGACTTCCGGCAGGCGAATGCGCCCGATCAGCTTGCCCTCCGGAGTCCACACGGTGACACCGCTGTAGCCGACGGCGCGGCCGGCATTGCTGGATGCCCAGAGGTTACCGTTGACGTCGCAGCGCAAGCCATCCGGCCCGCACTTCACGCCATCGACCATGCAATCGCTGAAGCGCTTGAAGTTCGACAGCTTGTTGTCTGTGCCGACATCGGCCACGAATATCTCACCCTTGCCGCCCGGCCCGGTATCGCCTGGGCCCTTGCCGGTGCTGGCGATGTAAAGCTTCTTGTGGTCGGGCGAGAAGCAGAGACCGTTGGGGTCCGGCACCTGTTCCTCGGTCACCACGAGATCGACGCGGCCGGACGGGTCGATGCGATAGCAGTTGGTCGGCAGCTCGCGTTTGCCCGGTACGAATCCCGCCGGCTGGCCGATCCTCGGATTGAGCTTGCCGCTGGCGTTGCTGGGGCCGCCGGCAACATCGGGCTCGCCCTCATAGAGCTGGCCGCCGTAAGGCGGGTCGGTAAACCAGTAGCTGCCATCCGGGTGAGCGGCGACATCGTTGGGCGAATTGAGCTTCTTGCCGTTGTAGGAATCGGCGAGCACGGTCGCGGTACCGTCGTGTTCGTAGCGCACGACGCGGCGCGTAAGATGCTCGCAGGAGAGTTGCCGGCCCTGGAAATCGAACGAGTTGCCGTTGGAGTTGTTGGACGGCGCGCGAAAAACGCTGACATGCCCGTCATCCTCCGACCATCGCATCTGCCGGTTATTGGGAATGTCGCTCCACAGGAGGTAGCGGCCCTGAGAACTCCAGGCCGGACCTTCTGCCCACAGCAGTCCGGTATAGAGCCGCTTGATCGCCGTATTGGGCTGGGCGAGCCTGTTGAACGCAGGATCAACCGCAACGATATCCGGGTCCCAGAAATACGTGGTAGGCGCACCGCGCCGGCTGAAGTCGCGCGGCGGTGTGGTCACCGTGGACGGCGGCGCTGCCGGCCCGCTTTGGGCGAGCGCACTGCTGCTGCCCGCCGCTGTCGCGCCAGCCGCAATCGCAAGGCCCTGGACAAGCGCTCGTCGAGAGATCACTGACGCCGGATCGCGTATTTCGCGTGTCATTATATCCTCCCATGCATATGCCGGCCGGTTGATCCGGCCAGACCGCCGCAAGCTATTCCGGTCGGCGACCGGTTGCAGACGGCTAGATCGTCAGCTTGTGACTGAATCGTGCAAGGAAGATGGCGCTGAATTGCCGTTGTCGGTGCGGTCGCCCACGTTTCCCAAACGATACAGCCCACCTCTGCTTCCGAAGAAGAGGTGGGCTGTATCCGCCTTAGCGGGTGCCGGACCGGCTCAGAGCAGACCCGCGCCGCGCGCCCACTTGTACTTGGCGCCCAGCACCTCGACCGGCGTTTCGGTCGAATAGGCATAGGCCGGGATGCCGTGCTGGTAGAGATATTCGGCGGCCTCCTCGACCTCGACGTCGCCGGCGAGCGAAGCGACCATCGGCTTCACGAAGCCCTTGGCCTCCATCTCCTTCTTGACCTCGACCATGTTGCGCGCGAACACCATCGGCGGAGTGACGATGGTGTGCCAGTAGCCGAGGATCAGCGCATGGATGCGCTCGTCCGACAGGCCGAGCTTCACCGTGTTGATGTAGGTGATGGGCGGCTCGCCGCCGGTGATGTCTACGGGATTGCCGGCAGCTCCGAACGGCGGGATGAACTTGCGGAACGCGGCGTCGAGATCCGGCGGCATCGACATCAGCGACAGGCCGTTATCC
>JAHCKB010000006.1 GCA_026125985.1 Bradyrhizobium sp. | reverse complement strand
CGATCGTTCGTTCCAGTTCCAGATGGCGATCCTCGAAGAGGATCTGGTGGAGTAAGCCCGGCGCGGGGCGGACAAAAGGCGCAGTAGCGGCCGTCTGCTGTGCGCTTTCTCGTTTCGCCCGCTTAGCGAATTGGCGAGGGCGGCCGAAGCTGTCTGGCCTGAAAGATGCTGTCTCGAGCTTGCCGCTTCCTTTCCACTGCTACGCTCGGCGTTTCGATTGCCGCGGCCGGGATGGTGACCTTGTTTAGTGCGCTCATCCTCGTCGGCGCCATGATGCAGCCGTGTGTCGATAGTTATCGTCAAGCGAATCCCAATCTGGACCTCATCTTTGATTCGATTGGCTTGCCCTTGTTTAGTTGTGGGCTTGCCTTGATGTCCCGGAAGATCTCTACAATTTGCAACGATGCAATAATTGATGGTCCGTTCAATTGGGTATCGCTCAACGATGCGAGGATGCTCGCGACCGGTTTGTTATGCGTTGCGGGAGCGAACCTTGCGATAGCGGTACTTGCCTGCAATCGTTACGCTGCGGTCTGGAGCCATTGTCAGGCGGCCATGTTGCGGCACGCCTCTTGATGCACCGGACGGAGTGAGGCCTTCCGGCGATCCTACAAGCGCTTCCCGTGCATCTGCGCCGTGAGCCGTTCCATCGCATCAGCCACGTCGCGCCATTGCGAAAGCCAGCTTCGCGGATAGCGGAAGGTGAGATCGGCGCCCTCGATGCGCCGTTCGCTCAGGCACATGCCGGGGGTGGCCGCGTCGCGCGTGCAGCGCGCCGTCAGCGCCGGATCGCTGGCCGTGAACATGTCCTCGCCGCCATAGGGCGAGCCGTCCTTGAAGGCGCGCATCGTCAGGCCGTCCGCGACCAGCATGGAGGTCTGCCCGAGATAGCGCGGATAGATCGTGCGCACGCGCATGTCGGGTGCGAGCGTGTCGTGATGTGCCGCGATCGACACGAAGATCCGGTCGATCGGTTGCGGCTGCTCCTCGACCGTATCGGCGCTGACGTGCTTTGGCGCTTCCGGGGGCTGCAGCGAAGGGAAGATGAGCGAGAGATCGACCCGCTCCTGCGGCCCGCTGTGGCGCTGGACCTTTCGGCGGATCGCCGCGGCCGGTACGTTGAAGATCGTGCCGCCGACCTGTACCGGCAGCCGTCCGGGCCCGCGGGCCGGATCGGTGCGCCAGGTCGGCCAAAGCAGGTAGGCGACCAGCGCGATCGCGACTGCTGCAAGCCCGCTTCCGACGGCGATCGGTAAGAGATGCGTGCGCGGGTTCCTTCGCGAGGAACGGGCGAAGTGCTGGGCCGTCGAGAGCAGGGTCATGTGCGCGGCATTGCCGAGGCGGTTCGAATCACCTGACGAATATGCCATGCGCGGGAGCATTTCCGCATGGTTTCGCGAACGAGAGCAGCGCAATGAGCCATGCGCGCTCGCGCGCGTGTTAACCCTTAATTAAGGATAGTGTGGCGCCCGTCTGCGATTTTTGCGACATCGGGTGGGTGTTTTCGCCCCGTGGTGTGAGTTGCGTCGATGTCGCCTGAAGCGTTGAACTCCCTTTTTTCGCTTGCCATCGGTTTTGCCTTTGCCGGCGCGCTCACCAGCGGTTACCAGGCCTTTGCGAGCCGGCCCGCAGGCTTCGGCCTGCTCAACGAAGGTGTCGTGGCGAAGGCATTCGCGGCCGTACCGTTCCTGGTGTTTGCCGCGCCGTTCATCATCATGCGCAACACGTTGCTCGGCGCCAAGGTCGAGCGTCGCCGCTTCGAATTCGTGATGATGGCGACCATCATCGCCGGTTTCTGGAGCATGATGTCGGGCACGTTTTTCCTGATGACCCTGCGCGCGGCGGGACTGCTGGCCTGACTCTCTGCCTGGCGCGTTTTCTTCACGCGAACCGGTTGCCGCTTCGCTTGAAAACGCTTTGGCCGGCATGCTTATGTCTCCCGTAAACGGGAGATTTCGATGGCGATCTACGAGCTTGACGGGCAGGGGCCCGACCTTCCCCAGGACGGAAACTATTACATCGCCGATACAGCAGTGGTGATCGGCAAGGTGCGCCTGCTGAAATCGGCCTCGGTGTGGTTCGGCGCGGTGCTGCGCGGCGACAATGAGTGGATCGAGGTCGGCGAGGGCTCCAACATCCAGGACAATTCGACCTGTCACACCGATCCCGGCTTTCCGCTCGTGGTCGGCAAGAACGTTACCGTCGGCCACAATGTCATCCTGCATGGCTGCACCCTGGAAGACGACTCGTTGGTCGGCATGGGGGCAATCGTGATGAACGGTGCGAAGATCGGCCGCGGCGCCGTGGTCGGCGCTGGCTCCGTCATTACGGAGGGCAAGCAGTTTCCGGAATACTCGCTGATCATCGGTTCGCCCGCGCGCGTCATCCGCACGCTGACGCCCGAGCAGGCTACCGCAATGGGGCGCGCCGCAAAATCGTATCAGATCAGAGGCCCTCAATTCAAAAAGGGTCTGAAGAAGATCGGCTAAGCCGCCCCGGTTATTCCTTTTTCCTGGTCTTGCCGGCGGTCTCGCTTTGCCTTGGTAGTACCGTCTTTCGACACTGGCGCGTCGGCTGCCGCAGGGGGATCACGAGCCCGGCTTGAAGTAGAAGTCGCCGGTCAGCGAGGAATGATCCCAGGGTACTTGCCGCTCGTTGGTCGCCCTGATCACGTCGGCGCGCACGCGGGTCAGCATCGAGCGGATTTCCAGTCCCGGCGTGCGGATGTATTTCAGCATCGCCTGCGTGAACGGGCTGTTCCGGCCCGAGCCGTCGAGCGCGATGGTGTCTGGGCTGGTGGCAAAGGTGATCAGGGTGCCGATGCCGGCATTGACCTGGGCAAGACCCTGGCCGACGGCGGCCGAGCGCGAGCCGCCGCCCATCGAGCGCGCCAGATTGCGTGACAGGGGATTGTCCCGGCAGGCATCGAGGAAGACGAGATTGATCCGCTTCTCGGCCTCCATGTCCGCGATGACCGCACTGACCTCGATCGCTTCCGTGCCGAGGGCTGACGGGCGCTCGATCTTGGCATCGACGGGCACGAGATAGTTCCGCCCCGAGACCTGCATGCCGTGACCGGCATAATAGAGCAGTGAGACGCCTGCGCCGGGCAGTGCCGCGCCGAATTCGGCGATCTTGCTGCGCATCGTCGTGCTGTTGAGGTTGTAGCCCTCGATCACCTTGAAGCCGAGTTCGCGCAGCGCGCTCGACATCTCGCGAGCATCGTTGACGGGATTGGCGAGCGAGGGGACGTTGGCGTAGGCGGCGTTGCCGATCACGAGCGCCACACGCGGGCCGCGTTCGACATTGTCGATCGCCTGCCTCGGACTGTTCACGCGCGGCTCGCTGCGCGGCGCCGGCGTGATGGCGGGCAACGGGCCGCCGCCGGTCGTGCCGGTAGCTCCCTCGAGGGCGTCCAGCCGCTCGCGCGCCTTGGCGACGGCTTCCCTGGCGGTGAGGAAATTGCCCGGCGTGCGGCTCAACGCGGTGGAGAAATCGAATTTGGCCTGCTCGATCTCGCCCTTGGCTTCGAAGGCAAGGCCACGGTTGACATAGGCCGGCGTTATCGCAGGATCGAGGCGGATTGCTTCCGACAGGTCCATGATGGCGCGCTCGATGTCGCCGCGCCGTCGCCAGGCGTCGCCGCGGTTGGCGAACGCGGTAGCGAATTGCGGCTTCAGCTTGATCGCCTCGTCGAAGTCGCGGATGGCGCGGTCGTGCTCGCCTCGCTGCTTGTGGAGGAAGCCGCGGGAATTGAAGTAGTCGGCATTGTTGCCGCCGAGCCGGATCGCTTCGTCGAGGTCGGCGATGGCGCGGCCGGGATCGCCCTTGTCGGCGTAGACCTGGCTGCGGCCGTAGATCGAGCCCGGCTCGCGCGGATTGAGCCGGATCGCCTCGTCGAAATCGCGCAACGCGCGGTCGTAATCGCCCTTCATGCGGTAGGTGTTGCCGCGGTTGGCGTAAAGCACGCCGTCGCGAGGCTGCAGCCGAATGGCGCTGTCGTAGCTACCGATGGCCTTGTCGTACTCCTTCATCCGGAAATAGACATTGGCGAGGTCGTTGTGGGCGGCGGCGTACTTCGGATGGATGCTGATCGCTTCCTCGTAGGAGCGGATAGCAGCCTGATTGTCGCCCTTGTTGTAAAGCGCAAGCCCGCGATTGTGGTAGAGCACGGGGTTGTTGGGCTTGGCGGCGATCGCCTCGTTGAAATCGCGGATGGCGCGGTCGAATTCGCCTTTGCTGAAATAGGCGATGCCGCGGTTGTTGAAGGCGCCGGCCCGCATCGTGGAATTTCGGCCGCCGGCCCGGTCGATGATGCGGGTGCAGGCCGATATCCGCGCGTCGACGTCGCGGCCGTTGCACTCGCGCCAGTCCGAGTTGCCGCGCGCCTGCGCTTGCAGGGTGCCAGCCAAAAGCGTTAGCGCCACCGCGGAGGGTATGAAGAGCGAGGTCAATTTGCACATCGTAGCCGCCCCAGCCTGGATGCGAAAATGCATGTCGAAAGCTAGCAGTGGCCAGCTACGTTGCAATCCGTAACAGGTTTTTGTCGTCTCTCTGTGCGCGACATCACATTTGGGAGGGCGCGCACGCGCCTTGGGCAAAAAACAAGGCCGTCGGCGCAGTATGACGCCGACGACCTTGCAGCCCCGGATATTGAAATCGGCTAGAGCCACCAACTGGCGTACGCCATCCGGTGAACTGCACCTTGCCCCGGATTTCTACGTGGACATGTGAAGCAGTTCACAATCACGAGGAAATCTTTGGCGGCCGCAAAAAAGCCGGCCCGATGGCCGGCTCCCGTGACGCCTCGTAGACTTTTCGACCGTTCAGCTCTGTGATTTGCCGCGCTTGCGGTTGGTGCTGCGATAGATCTTCTTTTTGCGGCTGGGTTTGCGCACCGAAGGGGCGGGGTCGTCGGCCCGCGCACTGGCAAAGGATTGGCGCAGGCCATCGATGGACTCGGTCAGGGTCGCGACCTGTTCCGACAACCGCTTGTTGTCGGCCTGCTGCGCCGCAAGCAGGCGGCGCACGGTCTGCAACTGGTCCTGCACCACCTGCAACTGGTCGATCGACTCCTGCTGGGTGGCTTCCAACCCCTTGGTTTTTTCGACGAGCTGTTCGGAAGCCTGCGCGGCGCGGGCCTGCAACTGGCGGGAGGCCACCACGCGGTCGAGCTCCGGCGCGGTGCCGGTGAAGGCGCGCCAGGCCGCGATCCCGCCGATGCCGAGCACGATCGCCACCAGCGCGGCGAGACCGATCATGAAGGGCTGTCCGCCGAAGCGGGAGGTGGGGGAAACTGGACTGCCGCTGGGAAAATACCGGGGGGCGACTTCGCGCATGGGGCTCCGGGCCGGACCTGATTTGCAATATGGCGCCTGCTTAACACAGCCCCAATCGCACTCAAACCCGAGATTTACCGGAGAAGGCAGTCGTTCGAGCTAGGAAATGACCAAGGAATCAGGGTGTTGCAACGAAGAATGGCTAGCGTGCCTTAAGGCCCATCAGCCCGGCTGGCGAATCCGCATACGAATGAACTCGCCCGCGGTCGCAAGCGCCCGCCTGCCGTCTTCAAGGCCCGCGTTCCACACCGGCCAGGCGTGGATCATGTGGGGCCAGATCTCCAGCCGCACGTCGACGTCGGCGATACCGGCCGCCTCCGCGAGCCGCGTCGCATCGGCGATCAAGGTCTCTGCCGAACCGACCTGGATCAGCATCGGCGGAAAGCCGTGCAAATCGCAAAACAGCGGTGAGATCAGCGGATCGCGGCGATCGAGCGGAGGAGGCGCATAGGCATCCGCGAGCTCTTCGAGATAGGCCTTGTGGATCAACGGATCGATGGCGTCCTTGATCGCGAGCGTATCGCCGGACATGGTGAGGTCGGTCCATGGCGAGACCAGCCAGGCGCAGCCGGGCAACTCCGCGTTCTCCGCGCGCAGGCGGTTGATCAGGGATAGCGTGAGATTGCCGCCAGCACTATCACCGCCGACCGCGATGTGTCCGGCCGGGATGCCTTGCCGGCGCAGGAAGCGCCACGCCTTCAGGGCATCCTCATGCTGGGCCGGGAAGGGATGTTCGGGTGCGCGGCGATAGTCGATCGCAAGCGTGCGCATGCCCATGGCGCGGCCGGCCTCCGTCACCATGCGGCGATGGCTCAGAATCGAGCCCGAGCAGTAGCCGCCACCGTGGAAGTACAGCAGCACCTTCGCGGCGTCGCTGCCGGGTGCCAGCGACCATTCTCCACGCACGCCGTCGCAATCCACGCTCTCGCACCTGATGTCGGTGGCAACCGGCCAGACCGAGCCGACCTCGTCGAGCCGCGCGCGCCGCTCCGCCCAGCCGACTGGCCGCGGCTTCGAGGTCAGGAGTTTGCGGATGGCGTCGATTTCGCGTTGGGTCATGCTCGTTCTCCCGAATTGCCCTTGGCTAGAGCAGGCCGCGATAGATGCCGGGCTCGGATCTCTCGATCGGAATCGCGCCGACCGCCTTTGTGTAGAACTCGGCCGGCCCCACGCCGCCGATGATGGCGTAGCCGTAGCCCTGGCTCTTCATCGCCTCGAGGCAATCGAATAGCAGCGCCTTGCCGATTCCGTGTTTCCTCGCGTTCGGATCGACACCCGTGGGCCCGAAGAAATTCGGACAGGTCGCGTCGTGGCAGGCAAAGCCGAGGATACTCTTCTGCCTGACGGCGATGAAGCAGGAGATCGGCTGTCGCGAAAACGCGACCTCGACTTCGCTGGCCCAATGCTCGCTGAAATGTTCGCGCACCCAGGTGACGACCTCGTGCTTTTCCGGGGCCAGCGCCCGCCGCGTGGCGATGCCCGCCTTGTTCAGGCGCTCGTACACATCGCGCGAGTCGGGCAGGGCGTAGAGCTTGACCAGCATGTCCATCGGCGGCGCAATCTCCTTCGGAAGTCTGCCTTGGCTGATATCACGCCGGGGCGTCTATTCGTAGGTCTCGCGCAGGCCTCAGCGCCGGCGCAGATACACGAACCAGTAGACCGCGCCGACCATCAGGCTGCCGCCGATCAGGTTGCCGATCGTGGCGACGGCGACGTTGTGGACCGCGCCCACAAGGTCGAGCGCCGCATAATCTGCCGCGCTGCGTCCGATCGCCGTCCAGAACTCCGACCCGGCCCAGTATTTGATCGCAAGCGCATAGGGCAGGAAGTAGAGATTGGCGATGGAGTGTTCGAAGCCGGCGGCAACAAAGGCTGCAATCGGCGGCACGATCACCATGACCTTGTCGGTCGCGCTTCGGGCGCCAAAGGACATCCACACGGCGAGGCAGACCAGCACGTTGCAGAGCACGGCCAGGAAGAACAGCTGGACCGTCGGCAGCGCCGCCTTGACCGAGCCTATGGCAAGCGCCGTCTTTCCGACCGCGCCGCCGGCAAATCCGTACTGACCGGCCAGAAATACCAAGGCGGCCGTGCCGACCGCGCCGATGATATTGCCGGCATAGACCAGCGCCCAGGCGCGCAGCAGCGGACCGAGAGTGATGCGCCCGCTCGCATAGGCCACGATCATCAGGGAGTCGCCGGTGAACAGTTCGGCGCCGCCGACGATGACAAGGACCAGTCCGAGCGAGAAGACGAGACCGGCAAGGAGGCGGGTAACACCCCATGGCAGGTCGCCGGCTCCGGTTGCCACAGTCGTCATGAACATCGCGCCGAACGCGATGAAGGCGCCGGCCAGAATGCCGAGGATCACGAGCGTGGCCGCATCGCGCCCGGCCTTCGCCGCGCCGGCCGCCTCGCATGCAAGGGCCATTTCGGGCGGCAGCAGGGCATCGACACGACCGGTGTCGGGCGGCTTCTTGATCGGTTCGGTCATCGCGCGAACAATGGCCGGGGCGGGCCCCCGAGATCAACGGAAAAATGCGCAGCGCCGGCGCCGTTCCCGATGGCGCACGGTCGATTGCCTCAGGGGAGCCGGATCGGTTGCGCCAGATCAATACCCCATCAAGGGCGGATTCTAGCGTGTTGCGGGACGTGCACGCGATGTGCGCGACCTCTTTCGAGGACATTGGCAAATGTCGCTGTTCGATCCCATAACGCTCGGCTTCGATTCCACGGTCGCACGGATCGGTGTTGCGCTCGGCATCGGGCTTCTCGTCGGGCTTGAGCGGGAGCGGCGCAAGGGCGAAGGCCCGAAGCGGGGAGCCGCCGGTCTGCGCACCTTTGCCGTCGCGTCCCTTGCCGGCGCTGTCGGCTTCATTGTCGGCGGTGCGGCGCTGCTCGCGCTGGTGACGGCCGGGGTCATCGCCTTCAGCGCGATATCCTATCTGCGGACGAGCCGCGACGATCCCGGACTGACGTCCGAGGTCGCCCTCGTGCTTACGGTGATGCTCGGCGGGCTCGCCATCCAGTGGCCGGGCCTGGCCGCCGGCCTCGGTGTTGCTCTCACCGTGCTCCTGGCGGCGCGCAGCAAGCTGCACGCCTTCGTGCGCACGGTGTTGACGGAAGGCGAGGTCAGGGACGGCCTGATCTTCGCAAGCGCCACGCTGGTGGTGCTGCCCTTGCTTCCCGACCGGCCGATCGGGCCCTACGGTGTATTCAATCCGCGGGCGATCTGGATCATCGTCATCTTGGTGATGGCGATCGGCGCCGCCGGACACGTTGCGATACGGCTGCTCGGCGCCAAGGCCGGGCTTCCGATCGCCGGACTTGCCTCCGGATTCGTGTCCAGCACCGCCACGATCGGGTCGATGGGAGCCCATGCGACCAGAACGCCCGCCTTGCTCGGCCTTGCGGTCGCGGGCGGCGTGCTTTCGACTGTCGCCACCGTCGGGCAGATGTTCGCTGTGCTCGCCGCGGTCAGCATTCCCGTGCTGAAGGCGATGATCGTGCCGCTGATCTGCGGCGGCATCGCCGCCGTGGCATATGCCGTCGCCTTCACCATCAGATCCGCGCGCGAGACAGCCGATGCCGAGTTGAAGCCCGGCAGGGCGTTCAGCCCGCTCGCGGCGCTGTTGCTGGCCGCCGTGCTTTCCGGTGTGCTGTTGCTTTCCGCCGCCTTGCAGGACGCATTCGGCGAGCCGGGCCTCGTCATCGGCGCGGCGGTTGCCGGCTTTGCGGATACGCATTCGCCGGCGGTTGCCGTTGCCACCGTAGCGGCCTCCGGCAAGATCGACCCGACCGCCACGGTCCTGCCCATCCTCGCGGCGATGTCGACCAACACGCTGAGCAAGGCCGTCGTCGCCTGGATGAGCGGCGGGCGCGCCTACGCGTTGCGGCTGATCCCGGGACTGCTCGTCGTGATCGCGGCCGTGTGGGCTGGTGCGTTGTTTGCCGGGATGAGCTTCTAGTTTGAGGCGCGTCGCCTTCCCCATAAAAAGTTGCGGCCAGGCTTTGGGGGAAGCCTGGCCGCGCGCGAACCGGTCTGGGACGGGGAGGGGTGGGGATGTGACCGGGTCGCGTGTCCTCTCGAATTTCTTCTTCAGCGATCGCGGGCGCTGGCGGTTGCCACCGCAGGCCTGCCGTCACCGAGCGAGACCCAGACGTTGGGATCGCTCTGCGACTGGCGCTTGACGAAGCGGTATCCGGTCTCGGTCCAGGCCAGCACGCTTTCGTTCTGGTTATCGAGAACGAACTCGCCCTTGTCGGACTTCACCGTGAGCACCGCATGCCCTTCGCCTTTCTTGTCGCGCACGACGGTGATGAGCAGGGCCTCGCGCGGCCATCCGGCATCGATCAGCATCTTGCGCTTCAACAGCACGTAGTCTTCGCAGTCGCCGTAACCGTCGGTCGGCAGCGACCACTTCTCGATCACACCCCAATGATCCATGTCGGTCAGGGGCTTGATCGTCTCGTTGACCCATTTGTTGACGCGCAGAAGATCGCGCCATGCCGTCTGCGACATCACGATGTCGCGTGGTTGCGTCGCGCCGCCGCGGCATTCGCCGCCGTTCTGGGCGCAGAATTCGACCCAGCCGATCGGCGAGCGTGTGGCGTCGCCGAGGCTGGCATAGAGCACTTCACCGGCTTTCGCCTGGACGCTCATCCCCAGCAGGATGGCAAGTATAGCCAGTCCTTTTCCCTGTCCCTTGAACAACATTGTGGCCCCCGTTTTTCTTGTTGGGACCACATCTCGCACAAAGGATTTGCGCGGCCGCTAAATCGGCCAAGTAGAATTGAAGCGAATACAAGTAAAAGCTGAGGCGAATTCGAACTATACTTGAATCGAATTCGACTAAAATTTGAGACAACTGCAATTGATTCAAATTTTATGCATTAAGCGCCGGCGCGCTGAAGCGTCAGCCGAAATTGCTGGAAAGCACGCCGTGTTAACTGCTGGGTGTCGCTGCAAGAACGGCAAAAGGCGGTATCCGGTGCCGCGGATACCGCCTGAAAGTCTTGAAAAGCCGAGGTTTTTGCGCTCGCGGCGCTTTACCGCATGCTAACGCTCTCTTCGAGAGTCTCCGGATCCTGCGGATGGGTGAACTCCAGCGCGAAACCGTCCTCGAGATACCGCACCACCCGCGCCGGCACGCAGCCGAGGCGGACCATGGATTTCAGGGGAGGACGGGTTTCCGCGGCAACCGCGGAGCCCGAGAGCGACAGGTCGATGATGCGGCAGCTCATGCGCTGTCCGTCTTCCATGGTAAGCACGGCGATCGGGTTACGCGGCACGATGCGGTCGTGGCGGCGGTCTTCCGGCAGGTTGAGAATGTCGCGGTTTGCAAGCCAGGTGAGCTGGGCGGCGAGCTTGTCGCGCTTGCGCGCGGTTGCGCTCACCGTCATGGCAAAACCGTTGTCGATGATGCGCGTGATTTTGCCCTCGACCCGACCGATATGGTCGAGATAGGCGATGACACGGTCGCCGACATTGCCGATGCCGGGCGCCAGCAGCGCAAGGCCGCCCGGCGACATATTGATGATCTGGCAAGGATATTCGCGCCGGTCGGGCAGCATGTAGCGGCCGAGCAGATGCACCTTGACGCGCTGGAAGCGTCGCCGCTCCTCCGCCGCAGGCTGGGATGATTTCTGTTGCGCAAACGACATCTGGGCCACCGGGCGCAGCATTTCCTGCGCCGCTTCGACCCTAAGTCCGACAGGGTTAACGATGTGTTAGCGACGGTTGCATCCACCGCGGGCAAGGCAGAGGCAGATCAGCGCTGAGGGCGCATGTGGCGGAGGCCGGTTGGAGCACCCGCAAGAGGCGTCCGTTCAGCCTTCCCGTGTCACCGCCGTCAGATTCATCGTCAGCAGTACGCCCGGCTTCGGCAGTTCGCGCACGGAGAACACGGTGCGGGCCGGCCGGTGCTCGCCCATGGCTTCGACATAGGCCGCGTTCATCGCCTCGAAATCCGCCATGTCGCGCAGGAACACGTTGATGTGGACGACATGATCGAGATCGGAGCCGACCGCTTCCAGCATGACCTTGAACGACTGCAGGATCTGTCGCGTCTGCGCGCCGATGTCCGGTCCGGCCGGTTGCCCGGTGGCGGGGTCGACGCCGGCGGTGCCGCCGATCGTGATGTGCTGGCCCACTTTTGCGATGTGGCTGTAGGGGCCGATCGGCTTCGGCGTGTTCGGCGGCGTCAGCGTTTCCACGCGCGTCTTCATGCGATGGTTCATGATTGTGTCATTTGGCTGGGTGACCTGCGATTGCGTTAGGTGCGCGTGCGGCTTTCCGTCAAGCCGGCGAGGGGAATGCTGCCCATTCGACGTGCAATGCCGCTCTGCGCATGGGATGCATGCCGATTGCAACGAACGCGGAGGCTATTCCTGCCCGTCTTCGCCGTGTAGGCTTAGAAGCAATCAAAACAAAGGGTTCGGCATGATCCCGAAAGTGGATTCCGGTTTTCGGGCCGGATCATGCCCGGGACAATAAGGGAGGCGTTCCAGTATTATGGCGGAAATTCGATACCTTGCGCCGCGGTCGCTGGATGAAGCGATCGGGGCATTCGCGGCCGCAGGCAGCGCGGCGCGCATCCTGGCGGGCGGCACGGACCTCCTGGTCCAGATGCGTTCCGGAATGGTGGCGCCGGGCGTCATCGTCGACATCAAGAAGATTCCCGAAATGACCACCATCGAGGAAACCTCCGATGGCGGCTTCCGCATCGGTGCGGCGGTGTCCGGGGCGGTGCTGGCCGAACATGCGCGCTTTGGCAAGGTCTGGCCTGGCGTGCTGGAGGCCGTGAACCTGATCGGCTCCAAGCAGGTGCAGGGCCGCGCGTCTGCGGGCGGCAACCTGTGCAACGGCTCGCCTGCCGGCGACAGCGTGCCGGCAATGATTGCGGCAGGCGCCGTCGTCACCGTCCAGGGCCCGAACGGCCGCCGTGAGATGAAGGTGGAGGAGGTGCCTGCGGGCCCCGGCCGCACCAATCTGAAGCCCGGTGAAATTCTCGTCAGCTTCAAATTGCCGCCGCGCCCGCCCGGCTCGGGCGACGCCTACTTGCGCATGATCCCGCGCACCGAGATGGACATCGCCGTGGTCGGCATCGGCGTCAGCCTGACCATCAAGGACGGTGTCTGCACCGCCGCACGCGTCGGACTCGGCGCGGTCGCCCCGACCGCGCTTTTGGTTGAGCCCGCCGCCAAGGCGCTGATCGGCACGAAGCTCGATGCTGCCGCCCTTGAAAAAGCTGCGGAAGCCTGCCGCGCCGCCTGCCGTCCGATCGACGACAAGCGCGGCACCGTCGCTTACCGCATCAAAACCGCGGGCGTGCTGCTCAAGCGCACGGTCGCCATCGCCGCCAAACGCGCGACGGAGAAGTAACAGCAATGTCGAAGATTCACGTCACCACCACCATCAATGGCGAGCCCACGGAATTCCTGTGCGCGCCCGACAACACCATGCTCGATGTGCTGCGCGGCCCGCTGGGGCTGACCGGCTCCAAGGAAGGCTGTTCCTCCGGCGATTGCGGCGCGTGCAGCATCACGGTCGATGGCCGCCTGGTCTGTTCCTGCCTGATGCTCGCTGTCGAGGCCGAGGGGCATGAGATCGGAACCATCGAAGGCATGGCGAAGGGCGGCAAGCTGCAGCCGCTGCAGCAGAAGTTCCTTGAACACGCCGCGCTCCAATGCGGCATCTGCACGCCCGGCATGCTGGTGGCCTCGGATGCGCTGTTGCGCAAGAATCCGAACCCGACCGAGGAAGAGGTGCGCTTCTGGCTCGCCGGCAATCTCTGCCGGTGCACCGGTTACGACAAGATCGTGCGGGCGGTGCTCGATGCCGCCGCCGAGATGCGCAGGTGAATTGAAGGAGCAGCCCGATGAACGTCGTCACCAACAACAAGTGGATCGGCCAGCGTACCATTCGCCCTGATGGCATGGACAAGGTCACCGGCCGCGCGCAGTTCGCCGCCGACTTCAACATGCCCGGCCAGATCTGGGGCAAGATCCTGCGCAGCCCGCATCCGCATGCGCGCATCCGCGGCATTAACACCTCGAAGGCCGAGAAGCTGCCGGGCGTGAAGGCGGTCGTCACGGCAAAGGACATCGTCGACTTCCCGATCGAGAAGGGCGCGGTCCCGCTCGGCATCCAGGACATGCGCTGGATGTGCCGCAACGTCATGGCGCGCGAGAAGGCGCTGTTCCCCGGACATCCCGTCGCGGCGGTCGCCGCCACCACCGAGGAGATTGCGGCGGAAGCCTGCAAGCTGATCGAGGTCGACTACGAGGTGCTGCCCTGGACCATCGAGATCGAGGACGCGATCAAGCCCGACGCGCCTGTTCTGCATGAGTGGAACAAGTGGGAGGGCAAGCCCTCCAACATCGTCGGCCGCCTCGAACACAAGAAGGGCGACATCGCCGAGGGCTTCAAGCAGGCCGACGTGGTGATCGAGCGCACCTTCACCACGCGCCCGGTGCATCAGGGCTATATCGAGCCGCATGCCTGCACGATCTCGGTCGCAGGCGACGGCAAGACCACGATCTGGAGTTCCAGCCAGGGCCAGTTCATGGTGCGCGCGATGACGTCGCTGCTCACAGGCATCCCGCAGAGCGACATCCGCGCCATTCCCGCCGAGATCGGCGGCGGCTTCGGCGGCAAGACCATCATCTATCTCGAGCCGATCGCGACGATGCTCGCCAAGAAATCCGGCCGCCCGGTCAAGATGGTGATGACGCGCGACGAGGTGATGCGCGCCACCGGCCCGACCTCGGCCTCGCGCAGCACGGTGAAGATCGGTGCAACGAAAGACGGCCGCATCGTCGCCGCGCGCGGCACCTTCTATCTGCAGGCCGGCGCACTGCCGGGTTCGCCGATCCGCGGTGCGGCCGGATGCAGCTTCACGCCCTACGACATCCCGAACCTTCTCTCGGAAGGTTATGACGTCTGTTCCAACCGCTCCAAGGTCGCGGCCTATCGCGCGCCCGGTGCGCCGATCGGCGCCTATGCGGTGGAATGCGTGATGGACGAAGTGGCAGAGGCGTTGAAGATCGATCCGCTCGACTTCCGCAAGATCAACGGCGCCAAGGAAGGCACCAAGGCCTCGCACGGCCCCGTGTTGCCGCGCATCGGCTATATCGAGACAGTCGAGGCCGCAAAGGCCTCGCCGCATTACAACGCGCCGCTCGGTGACGGCCACGGCAAGCCCAGGGGCAGGGGCGTGGCTTCCGGCTTCTGGTTCAATGCCGGCGGTGAATCCTCCGCGCAGGTGAACATCACCGAGGACGGCAACGTCGTCGTCACCACGGGCCATCCCGATATCGGCGGTTCGCGCGCGGCGATCGCCAACATCTGCGCCGAGCTGCTCGGCATCGACTACAGCCGCGTCTCCGTCATCATCGGCGACACCCAGACCGTCGGCTTCTCCAATCTCACCGGCGGCAGCCGCGTGCTGTTTGCTTCCGCAATGGTGGTGACGCAGTCGACCGAGAAGATCATCCAGACGCTGCGCGAGCGCGCGGCCAAGATCTGGAACATCGATCCCGAGGCGGTGAAGTGGGAGAACGGCGCAGCTCATCCCTCCAGCCCAAATGCCGGCCAGTTCGAGCCGCTGACGCTCGCCGAACTCGCCGACAAGGCGCCCGCGATGGGCGGCCCGATCGGCGCCGGCGTGCAGCTCAACACCCAAGGCGCTGACGGCGGCTACGGCACGCATGTCTGCGACGTCGAGATCGACACCGACCTCGGCATCGCCCGCGTGATCCGCTACACCGCGGTGCAGGACGTCGGCCGCGCCATCCACCCCGGCTATGTAGAGGGCCAGTTGCAGGGCGGCGTCGTGCAGGGCATCGGCTGGGCGCTGAACGAGGAATACATCTACAACAAGGACGGCAAGGTCGATAACGCCGGCTTCCTCGACTACCGCATGCCGGTTTGTTCGGACATGCCGATGATCGACTGCATCATGGTGGAGATCCCGAACCCGAAGCACCCGCAGGGCGTCAAGGGCGTCGGCGAAGTCCCCGTCGTGCCCGTGATGGCCGCGGTCGCCAACGCCATCTACAACGCGCTCGGCATACGCTTCTACAGTCTGCCGATGTCGCCGCCGAAGATCAGCGCCGCGCTGGACGCCAACGTGAAGCAGGCGGCGGAGTAGGGCTCTTAGATAGTGACGGAGGGCGGATTGGCAGAGAACAATCCGCCTCCTCTCTACGAGCCGGGCGGCGGGTGAACTACCCCGCTGACAAAGGGGAGCCTGCTGGAGGGTGGAGGCCCCAGCGATGGGGTGACGATAGGTGCGAATACGCCACCCGTCGGTCAATCCCTTGTCGCGAAATAATTCTGTTTACAAGAATTCTGATTTACGGTAGTGAATGTTTCGTCCGGGCCCGCTGAGGGACGTTTCGCGATCGTCACGATGCGTTGGGCTCAGGATGCGATGGACGCAGGCTTTCTCAGGCGTAACGGCTCGTTTCCGAAAGGGAGCGGGGTCTGCCGCCGGACGAAGGAGAGCCGCGTACGGCGAAGTCGCGTGGTCCTGGCGCCGCGACCCTGGCGTCTATCCGCGCTGCCCCGTGGCGACGCGGCAACGGGGGCAAGAAAGGCCGTTCCCCGGGGAGAGCGCGAAGTAAGCCGTAAAGCCATTGCGCGGGGAAGGCCGGGATGTCCTGGCTGTACCTGTCAAACCCGTGTGCATCTTTTGTAGCACGCCTTCGCGCACGGTGATGCGGGTGCCGCCGGCACCCGGCCTTCCCTGCGCCCTCTCGACGAAGAGGGCCAACGAAGACGCAAGACCCGGACAGATTCGTGTCGCGGGAACGAGAGCGTATGCTCTTCTCCGTCATTGCGAGCGAAGCGAAGCAATCCATACGTTCGCGCGGGGAGAGATGGATTGCTTCGTCGCTTTGCTCCTCGCAATGACGACGGCGGGCGATTTGCGAATGCGACAGTGCGCTACGCCGTTCCCATCGCATACGGCTTCAGCATCGCGTAGAGCATCGCATGCGTCGGGGTCGGGATGCCGTATTGCCTGCCTAGTTCGACCACCTTGCCGGAGAGCCATGGCACTTCCAGGCGGTTGCCGCGGTCGAGATCGACCGCCATTGAGGCCTTCATGGCAGGCGGCGCGTGGCTGGTGAAATCGACGACCTTGTCTTCGGCATCGGCCGGCAGCGCAATGCCCTTGGCGCGCCCCACCGCGATCGCCTCGCGATAGGCGGCCATGAAGATCGGACGCATGTCGGGATCGTCGCGCAGCTTGCCGATCGGCTGACGCGCCAGCGCCATCATGCCGGCATTGCTCGACAGCAGGATGAACTTCATCCAGAGCTCGGTGAGAATGGCTTCGCTCAGCGTGGCATCGAAGCCGGCCCGCTGGCATAGCGCAAGGAAACGCTCCGCGCGCTCGCTGCGGCTGCCGTCGAGCTCGCCGAAGATCATGCGCATGAAGGTGCCGGTCTGCGTGATTTCGCCGGGCGCGGTGATCGCGGCCGAGATCTGCGCCACGCCGCCCATTACGGCCCGCGGCCCGAGGATCGGCAGCAGCCGCTCATGTGCGTCGATGCCGTTCTGCAAGGGGATGACGGCCGTCTCAGGTCCGATCAGTGGCTTGATGTGGTTGCCGGCGATCTCGACGTCCCACAGCTTGACGCAGAACAGAACGATATCGACTTCGCCGATGGTCGTGGGATCGTCGGTCGCCTGCGTTGGCGCCAGATGCGTGTCGCCGCGCGGGCTTCTGATCTTGAGACCGACGCTCTTCATCGCGGCCAGATGGGCGCCGCGCGCCACGAAGGTGACGTCGGCGCTTGCTTTCGCGAGCGCTGCGCCGAACGCGCCGCCGACTCCGCCGGCACCGATAACCGCAATCCGCATGATGTTTCCTTCAGGAAGGTTTGCCGAACAGCCGGGTCCAGAAGGCGAGCATGTCATCGCGGAACAGCTCGGCCTCGCCGGGACGGCTGCCGATCTTGGCACCCTTGCGGCCATAGCCGGCCTTCAGGGCATAAACCATCAGGTCGCGATCGACCAGTGCCGGGTCGGATTCGCCCCTGGTCGGGTGAATCAGCGCGCCGTCGTCGGCGATGTAGGCCGTTGGCGCTGCCGGCGATACGGAAGCATTGGCAATGTCGTCGATCCCGGTGCCGCGGTCGAAGCTGTGGTGGGCGCCGGCGATCAAGCGCATGGAGGCTTCGCCGCCAGAAAGGCGGATCGCCTGACAATGGCCTTGCACCTGCATCGGCGAGCACCATTCGTCCGCATCGCCCATCAGCACGCGAACGGACGTGGCGCCGACGGCGGGATCGAGAAACTGATGGCCGCTCCAGGGATAGGCGGCGAGCACGCCTTGCAGTCCAGCGTCTTTGCCGATCACGGCGTCGGCAAAGCGCCGTGTCGCCGCGGTCAGCACCGCCGAGCCGCCGCGGCTGTGTCCCTGCGCGCCGACCTTCGCAGCGTCGATCTCGGGCAGGGCTGTGAGCACCTTCCATGCGGCGAGCACGTCATAGGCGCTGGCCGCAAACGAAAACTGCGTCTGGTTGGCAACGGTGGAGGTGACGCCGCGCGCGCCGAAACTGTCGAGCACGAAAGTAGCAAAGCCCGCGCGGGTCAGGCTCTCGGCATGGGCGACATGCGACGGCGCCACGCCGAGGCTGCCGGGCACGATCATGACCAGCGGCAGCTTCTTGCTGCCGGCCGAAGTAGGACGGAACAGCTTGCCGTCGACGATGACATTGGGCATGTCGGCCGGCCGGCTGATGACCTGGTGATAGTTGAGCGGCGAGGCCGATGGGATATCGATGTTGCGGCCGGCAATTCCATCGAACGCAATGGTCTGGTCGCGAAAGCGAATGGGTTCGGCGGCGGATGCGTCGGTCATGAGAAGTCCTTCGAACTTGCGCGCTGTGATCACCTCGCCCCGCGTGCGGGGAGAGGTCGGCGCATAGCGCCGGGTGAGGGGGACTCTCCGCGAATTCGCCCGCGTGGAAACAGCCCCTCATCCCGACCTTCTCCCCGCGAAAGGCGGGGAGAAGGAGGGAAGGAATTACGCCGGCACCCGGTGCAGCGCGCAGATCTTGTTGCCGTCGGGGTCGCGCAGATAGGCGAGATACAGCTTGACGCCGCTGCCTTCGCGGATGCCGGGCGGATCCTCGCAGGTGGTGCCGCCATTGGCGAGGCCGGCGGCGTGGAAGGCATTGGCGGCGTCGACGGAGTCCGCGGCAAAGCCGATGGTGCCGCCATTGGCGAAGGTGGCCGCCTTGCCGTCGATCGGCTTTGTCACCGAGAAGGTGCCGGTCTTGGTGCGCCAGAAGATGCGGTGACGATCGACCCGCCCCTCGGGCACGCCGAGCGTGCCAAGCAGCGCGTCATAGAACTTCTTGGCCTTGTCGAGGTCATTGGTGCCGATCATGATATGCGAAAACATCCGCTGGTTTCCTCCCATGTTGTTTCGCCCTGCGGAACGGTCCGCCGCAGGCGTTGGTGTTTTGCGGAAATCACCGTAGCGGTGACGGAAGGGCGAGGGAAGGGCCGGATGCGCAAGGCCGGTCTCCCGTCGCGCAGGCGCTCAGCCCTTGCCGGTGTGGCCCCAGGCCTCGGCCCAGTCGTTGCCGTTGGAGTCGCGAACCCTGCCGTCGGCCTCGAAGAACTTGTTCGGCACCTGGAAGATCGCGAGCATCAGCCCGCCTTGCGGGCACCATGCGGCATGGCGGCTGCCGGCCTCGCGCCAGATGAATTCGCCGGCCTTGCATTCTATGCCCTGTGCCGGGCCGTCCTTGTCCACCAGCGATCCCTCGAGCACCCAGGTCTGCTCGATATTGACATGCTCGTGATCGGGAAGGACCGCGCCGGGCGCAAAGCGCATCAAGGCGGTGACGAGGCCGCTCTTGCGATCGAGCAGCAGCGTCTTCATCTCGCAGCCGGGAAAGCGGGTCTTCTGCCACTCCATCTCGGAGGGACGAACGAGGTGGGAATGTTGGTCGGCCTTCGGCGTCACGGCGTCCATGGCGATACTCCCTTCGATTTTTGGGAGCATCCTACCAGCTTCGCCTCTCAACGCCAGCGGTCGGCCGATGCGTTTTTGGGGCAGGGGACCGCGTCAGCGCAGGCCCTCGTAGACCATGAAGCCGCGGGCGACCTGCAGCTTGCGGATGGCGCGCGGCAGGAGCTTCTCCTGCCGGTGCAGGTATCGGTAGGAAGTGAGGCCGAAATCCGCGAGCCGGCTGAGCCCGGTCTCGAATGGCGCGAGCACGCCGGTCAGGCTGATTGGCGCGTGTGCGCGGGCCGAGAAGGGCAGGAGCAGCAATTCCAGATGCGCCGTCTCGCCGTTTTCGGAGGTCGCGGTGAGGCCGGCGATGGCGGGCAGCGTTTCCTCGGCCACCACAGCGATCATGTTCTCGATCTCGCCGCGCGCCTCCGGCGAAAACAGCGCCGAAAAGCTCCGGTCCTTCATGTCGCGGTCGAGCAGGGCGCAGACCCGGGTCCCAGCGACGCGGAAGGGATAGCCGGCCTCGCTGTCGTAGGACAGCACGAAGATGTCGCCGAGCAGTTCGCGTACCGCGGACGGCTCGATGTCGCTGCGGTCAGGCGCCGACGCATTGCCGCGCATTCTGTCCCAATAGGCGAAGAATTCGCGGCTCGAACGATGTTTCATACTGTTTTGCCCCGTGGCCCGCTCGGCGGGACATCTCTGTCCCGGTTTCGAGCAAGCGCCTTCCCCGGGTTCGTTGTGCAGGACGGGCTGTGCAGCGTCCATGCCGCAACCGCATTTCCCGGCAAATTGCCTCGCCTTTGCTGCATTAAGGTAAATTTAACGATGGGGTTGGCGGACGGGGCCTGCCTGAATAAGGTCGCACCCACTCCAGTGCGGAAGCTTGCTCCAGGTTGCGGCCGCGCTTCGTTACACAGGTGGCGTCAAACAGTTTGGTCATCGCGGGGTGGGGTGGGGATGCCCCGCCAGGCGCGAAAAGATCAACAAGTATCAAGGGCGGGTGTTCTCAGCACCCGCCCTTTCGCGTTTCCGCGCCGCGGTGCCCTTCTCCTTCATTGTGCACTTGCACAGCGCTGCAAAAGCCGCCTATCTGAAAGGGTCGTCCGCCGAGAGGGCCGCCTTGGAATCCGTCCCCGCATATCAGCCGCCGCCGCAGGATCCTCCGAGCGAGCCGATCCTGATGCTGCCGGGCGCGCTGACCGCCTATGTGGGGCTGATCGCGCTGATCCATCTGCGGGTGCTGCTGCCGCCGGAAGCCGAAAACTGGACCATCGACGTCTTCGGCTTCATTCCGCGCCGCTACGACGCAAATGCGCTGCAGATCTACTTCCCGGGCGGCGAGGGCGCGAAGATATGGACCTTCGTCACCTATTCGCTGCTGCATGCCAATCTGAGTCACATCTTCTTCAACGTGCTGTGGCTGCTGCCGTTCGGCAGCGCATTGGCGCGGCGTTTCGGCGCGGTGCGCTTCTTTGTGTTCATGGCAGTGACGGCGGCAGTCGGCGCGCTTGCACACCTCGTCACCCACGAGCACGCCATCGCGCCGATGATCGGCGCCTCCGCCTCGGTGTCGGGTGCGATGGCGGCCGCAATCCGCTTTGCTTTCGTCAGGGGCAGCTTCCTCTCCTTCAGCCGCGGCGATGCCGACGCTGCCGCACGGGTCCCGGCGCTCTCGCTTTTGCGCGCGCTGCGCAATCCGCGCGTGCTCGCTTTCCTGGCCGTGTGGTTCGGCATCAACATCATCTTCGGTCTCGGTTCGATTTCCGTCGGCGCGGAGGGCGCAAGCGTGGCATGGCAGGCGCATATCGGCGGTTTCGTGGCGGGCCTGATGCTTTTCTCGCTGTTCGACCCGGTGCCTCGCATCGCAGCGACCGCGGATGCCTCATCGCGGGACATCTGAGCGCGCTTGCGGCTGAAGCTGATTTCATCCATCATCCACCGACGGCGAGACGCAATACGAAGCCGGCCCGTACAAGCGAATGGCCGAGCCCGTCCGCCGCGCCCGTCACCGAGAGGGCAAGAAACTGTTGTTTGAAGACTCGTGAATGTGAACGCTCCCGGCTTTTTTGGGGAGCGATCGGGATTCAGGGAGACGACAATGACGGTACGCGCGATCCTCGACACCAAAGGCCATCATGTGCAGAGCGTCGAGCCGGGGGCAAAGCTCTCGGCCGCCATCAAGCTGCTGAGCGAACGCCGCATCGGCGCCGTACTGGTGTTGAGTCAGGGACGGATAGAAGGAATTCTCTCGGAGCGCGACATCGTGCGCGTGTTGGGGGAGCGCGGCGCTCCGGTGCTGGACGAGCAGGTCAGCTCGGTCATGACGCGCAAGGTGGTGAGCTGCCGGGAGAAGGACACCGTCAGCGAAATCATGGAGACCATGACCGCAGGCAAGTTCCGTCACCTGCCGGTGGTGGAGGATGGCCGCGTCGTCGGACTGATCTCGATCGGCGACGTCGTGAAATGGCGCGTCGGAGAATACGAGCGCGAACAGGAAGCGTTGCGCGATTATATCAAGACCGCCTGAGAGTCCTACTCGACCTTCCCGTCCGGAACGGGTGGTTCGGAAGCGGCCTGCGGCGCCAGGATGTGGATTGCCTCCTGAATGGAATCAATCGCGCGCTCGGCAGCCCGTGCGCCGTGCGCAATCAGTTCGTCGGCGCGATGGAAATCGAACCAGCCGACCTTGCCGACGCGCGGCGAGATCAGGAGGTCCGGCGGATCGCCGGCAAGGCGTGCGCGGGTGATGCGGTCCTGCATGATGTTGAAGGCATCCACCATGACCGAGGAGATGCCCGGCCGCGCGGCGCTGCCGAAGAATTCGCGTTTCATCGTGCGCTCGACGGAAAACAGTTTTCGCAGGCCGCGACTGCGCGCTTCCGGCGCGGCCTCGGGTTCCGGTTCCGCCGGGTCAGCGATCGAGGAACCGTGCGCGTGAACGGTGGTGCCGTGCGAAAACACGTCGCTGGAAACGTTGGCGGCGATCACGATTTCCGCGCCGAAGGCGCGCGCTGCCGAGACCGGCACCGGATTGACCAGCGCGCCGTCGACCAGCCAGCGGTCGCCGACCAGCACGGGCGAGAAAATGCCGGGCAGGGCATAGGAGGCGCGCATCGCATCGACCATGCGGCCGTGCGTCAGCCAGATCTCGTGTCCGGTGCGGACTTCGGTTGCGACCGTGGCATATTTGATCGGCAGGTCCTCGATGAGGGTAGGCCCGATGGAGGCTTCCAGTTCGGCCGCGAGCTTGGTGCCGCCGATCAGGCCACTGCCGTTGAGGCGAACATCGAGGTAGCCGAAGACATTGCGTCGTTGCAGGCTGCGCGCCCATTCCTCCAGCTTGTCGAGATGGCCCGCCGCATAGGCGCCGCCGACGACGGCGCCAATCGAGGTGCCGACCACGACATTGGGAATGATTCCATGCGCGATCAGCGTTCGCAGCATTCCGATATGGGCAAAGCCGCGTGCCGCCCCGCCGCCGAGCGCAAGACCGATCACCGGCCTCCGCGTGGTGCCAAGCCCAACATCGTCGGCGTCCCGGGTGGCAGAGCCTCGGCTAATCCAACTGTTCAGCACCGGCAATTCTCCCGTCCGTGCAACATAGTGCCGCACCGCTGCGCTTCGCCACGCCAGTGCGGATGCATGGTTCATGCCTGGCTAGGTGGAACCGGAGGGCCGGCTGAGTAGGCTACGAGCAAAGTGTTACATAATGAAAAAGATGGGGCGGATGCTTGGATTCCCTACCCGGGATTCGGGTCGTGCAGGCTTGAATTTGCCGCGTTTTCAGTGAAAAGCATGACCATGATCTGTAGGGTTGAGGGTGTAGCCGGCGGCAGCGGACGGGCCAGGGGGCTCGGAACGGTGCTTTCGCTCGCCGTATTGCTTGCAATTTGCCCAGGTCGGGCATCGGCCCAACTGTTTTCCGATCGGCCGCCCCCGGTACCGCCCGCCTCCGTCCCGGATGTGCCGTCGGCTGGGCCGGCGATGAACCTTGCCCCGCCCTCCGGCCTCGGGGCCGGCCCGAATCTTCCGCCGACGCTGACTCAGCCAAGCCTCAATCCGCCTCCAATCGCCAATGCTCCGCCGCCGTCGCCGCCGCCGTCGCCGCCGCCGTCGCCGCCGCCGGGCGCTCCGCCGCCCGCCCAGGCCGTGCTGGCGCTGACGGCGAAATACGGCAAGGACATGCCTGTCATCACCAACGGGCTGGTGTGGCGGGTGTTCGCCGACAAGCCGGACGAGAACGGCACCTTCAAGCTGATCCGCGAGGAGCGCGGCGCCACGCCCAATATCGTGCTGCCGCCGGGAAGCTATGTCGTGCATGTCGCGCTCGGCCTCGTCAGCGCCACGCGTGCGGTGACGCTGAAGTCAGACACCGACCGCGAGTCCTTCGTCCTGCCCGCCGGCGGTCTGCGCATCGAAGGTCGCGTCGGCACCAGCAAAATTCCGCCGAATCAGATTTCGTTCTCGATCTACAAGGGCAGCCAATTCGAGGGCGGAGAGCGCTCCTCGCTGATCCCGAGCGTGACGGCCGGAGACGTGGCGCTGCTGCCGGAGGGCACCTATTACATCATCTCCAATTACGGCGATGCCAACTCGGTCGTGCGTTCCGACATCCGCGTGCAGGCCGGCAAGCTGACCGACGTGATCATCACGCACCGCGCAGCGGTGATCACGTTGAAACTGGTCAGCGACAAGGGAGGCGAGGCGCTCGCCAACACGGCGTGGTCGGTGATCACTCCGGGCGGCGACGTCATCAAGGAATCGACAGGTGCGTTCCCGCGTGTCGTGTTGTCGGAAGGCGAGTACCGCGCCATCGCCAGGAACGAGGGAAAGGTCTTCGAGCGTCCCTTCAACGTCGTCAATGGCGTGGACGGCGAGATCGAGGTCGTCGCGCGCTGACCCGTCGCGCAGAAGCCGCGATCACTTTCGCTGAAACGTGTCGTAGACCAGCTTGCGGAATGCCGGCGTGATCCGTCCGCGCTCGTTCTGAGTCTGCTCCATCATGATGTAGAGCATGTCGAGCTTGCGATCGACGCCGAAATAGGTGCCGCTGCCCGAGTCCCATTTCAATTCGCCGATCGAGCCGGGCGGTGGCGGCTTCGCGTTTCCGGGATCGGTGCGTACACCGATGCCGAGGCCGTAGCCGAAGCCGTCGCCGGGAAAATAGAAGTAATCCCGTCCGACGCCGGAGCCCGGTCCGATATGGTCGGTCGTCATGTTCTTGAATGCAGCGGGGCTGAGATACCGCTTGCCGTCGAGTTCGCCGCCGTTCAGCAACATCTGCGCAAAGCGCGCATAGTCCCTGATGGTGGTGAGCAGTCCCCCGCCGCCGGATTCCCACTTGGTGTGAGCGAGACGGTCGCGCTCGGCCTCGAGCAGGATCGGGTCATTGGGCAGCGGATGCGCCATTCGCGCGCGCTCGGCGGGCGTGGTCAGCACGAACATGGTGCTGGTCATGCCGAGCGGATCGAAGATGCGCTGCTTCATGAAATGGTAGAGCGTTTGGCCCGAGACGACCTCGATGACGCGGCCGAGTACGTCGGTCGAATGGCCATAGCGCCACAGCGTTCCCGGCTGACGCGCAAGCGGCAATCTGGCGATGCGCTCGGCGAACTCCTTGTTGTCGAAAGGATCGGCAAAGATGTGCGCGTCCTGATAGGCCTTCTCGACCCATTTGCCGCCGATATAGTCGTAGGTGATCCCGGAGGTATGGCGCATCAGATCCAGGATCGTGATGGGATGGTTTGGCGGCACCAGTTTCACGGTGTCGGTGCCGTCGGGATTCTTGATGTCCACTCCCACCTTCACGTTTGCAAAGGAGGGGATGTATTTGGACAGAGGGTCGCTAAGTGCGATCTTGCCTTCGTCGATCAGCATCATGGCCGCAAGGCTGGTGACCGGCTTGGTCATCGAGTGGACGGCAAAGATCGTGTCCGGGGTCATGGGAGCCCCTGTCTTGACATCCTGGACACCGAAGCTCTTGAGGTAGACGGGCTTGCCGTGCTGCTGGATCAGGATCACGGCGCCGGGCAGTTTGCCGGTTGCAACTTCGTTGGCGAAAAACGCGGTGATGGCAGCGAGCTTGTCGGGCGCAGGCACCGGTACATCGACCGCGCGGGCGTTCCCTGCCGGAACAGCCAGCAGCATGGCGGCAACCGCCGCAGCGATGAGAGGAGCGTCAATGCGTTTCATTCGGCTCGCCCTGGTTGAGAGTGCCCAATCAAATCCGGAAGCAGCTGCACCCGTCAACCAGACGGGAGTCACCTAGAACCGCGTCACAATGTCCGAGAGCGCCGGTCGGGGGCGATCTTCGGTGGGGCCGGCGGCCTTGCCAATGTGGATGAGACCGGCGAGCTTCTCGCCCGGCTTCAGGCCCAGGCCGTCAAGCACATCGCGGTCGAAGGCAAACCAGCCCGTCAGCCAGCAGGCTCCATAGCCCAATGCGGTCGCGGCGGTCACGAGGTTCATGGCGCTTGCGCCAGCGGACAGTTCCTGTTCGAAGGCGGGCACCTTCGGGTGAGGCCTGGTGAAGCTGACGACCCCGATCACCAGCGGCGCATCGGTGAGGCGCTTCTTCTCGACCTCGATGTCGGGGGGCGAGGCTTGCGGATTTTTCCTGGCAAACACGCCTGCGATGATCTCGCCGGCCCGAACACGCGCGTCGCCCTCGAACACGAGGAAGCGCCAGGGTGCCAGCTTGCCGTGATCGGGCACGCGCGCGCCGATGGTCAGAATGGTCTCGAGTTCGGCGGGCGAGGGGCCGGGACCGCTCATTTCGCGGGGCTTGATCGAGCGACGGGTTTTCAGGAGTTCGATCGCGTCAGGCATTGGGAACCGATGGGTTGGGACTTTGCGGCAGATATCCGCATCCGAAAGGGGATAGCAAGGCGCCCCACTTTATTGTCATTCCAAACAGCAGGAGGGCTGCCATTTGATCCCGCGCAAGGTTCGTCCGGCGCGCGCCTGTATCTTGTCACAGTCGCTGTCCTTCCGGAGGTCCGCCATGCCCAGACCCAAGAAGTTCGAGTTGAACGTGGTTCATCTGCCGCCCGATCTTGCCGCGCATGTCGACGTCTGGGCTGCCGCCCACATGTTAGATCGTCCGGCCGCGATCCTGCGCCTGGTCGAACTCGGCCTGAGGGCAGAGGCGCGGATTGCTGCACCGCATCACTTCCGCGACGATATTGCGATCGAAACGCGCGTAGCAAACCAGATCGGGCTGCTGATCGATCCCGAAACGCCGGAGGAAGAGCGGGAGCGGCGAATCCACCGGTTGACTGACGGTCCGCCGGAATTCGTCGACTTCCGCCTCGACCTGCCTGGGCGCCGAGCGCACTAAAACGCGATAAGACTGGGATCAATCGTCATCGCGTTTCAGGTTGTTGTTTGCGGATGATCCTATCCGGAAAACTGCTTCACGCTTTCCGGATCGTGCCTTAAGCCTGCTTGCGTGCCCGCTTCACGTCGGGTGGGGTGGCCTCGTCGACGAGGGCTGAGATCGCCTCGGCCGTCGGCAGCACCTTCTGCCCCTCGCTGCCGAGACGGCGCACCGAGACCGAATGCGTCTCGGCTTCCTTTTTGCCGACGGCAAGGATCGCCGGGATCTTCGCCAGCGAATGCTCGCGGACCTTATAGTTGATCTTCTCATTGCGCAGATCGATCTCGACCCGCAAGCCGGCGCGGCGTGCGGCTTCCACCACCTGTTTGGCGTATTCGTCGGCCTCCGAGGTGATGGTGGTCACCACGGCCTGCACCGGCGCGAGCCAGAGCGGGAAGTTTCCTGCATAGTGCTCGATCAGAATACCGATGAAGCGCTCCATCGAGCCGCAGATCGCCCGATGCACCATGACGGGCACCTTCTTGCCGCCGTCGGCGTCGATATAGAAGGCGCCGAACCGTTCGGGCAGGTTGAAGTCGACCTGCGTGGTGCCGCACTGCCAGTCGCGGCCGATCGCGTCGCGCAGCACATATTCGAACTTCGGCCCGTAGAAGGCGCCTTCGCCGGGGTTGATCGAAGTCTTGATGAGGTTGCTCTGAGACTGGATCTGGCTCAGCACGGTCGCCATCACGCGCTCGGCATGGTCCCACATCGCGTCGGTGCCGACGCGCTTCTCCGGTTTGGTCGAGAGCTTGATGGTAAGTTCGCCGGTGAAGCCGAAATCCTCATAGACCGACAGGATCAGGTCGTTGATCTTGAGGCATTCCTCCGCGAGCTGCTCCTCGGTACAGAAGATGTGCGCATCGTCCTGGGTGAAGCCACGCACGCGCATCAGGCCGTGCATGGCGCCTGACGGCTCGTAGCGATGCACGACGCCGAATTCGGCGAGGCGCAGCGGCAGGTCGCGATAGCTCTTCAGCCCGTGCTTGAAGATCTGCACATGGCCCGGGCAGTTCATCGGCTTCAGCGCAAACCAGCGCTTGTCCTCGGCCTCGTCGCCGGCCGACTGCGCCGCGAACATGTTCTCGCGATACCAGTCCCAGTGGCCCGAAGTCTCCCACAGCACCTTGTCGAGGATCTGCGGCGCGTTGACCTCGTTGTAGTCGCCGGCCAGGCGGCGGCGCATATAGGCGATGACCTGCTGGAAGACGGTCCAGCCCTTCGGGTGCCAGAACACCACGCCCGGGCCTTCCTCCTGGAAGTGGAAGAGGTCGAGCTCGCGGCCGAGCCGGCGGTGGTCACGCTTCTCGGCTTCCTCGATCTGCTTCAAATAAGCGTCGAGCTCTTCCTGCTTGGCAAAGGCCGTGCCGTAGATGCGGGTCAGCATCGGGTTGTTGGAATCGCCGCGCCAATAGGCGCCGGCCACCTTCATCAGCTTGAAGGCGCTGCCGATCTTGCCGGTCGAGGTCATGTGCGGGCCGCGGCAGAGATCGAACCAGTCGCCCTGGAAGTAGATCTTGATCGGCTCGTCGCCGGGAATGGCGTCGACCAGCTCGACCTTGAAGTTCTCGCCCTTGTCGCGGAACACCTGCTTGGTCTTCTGCCGGTCCCATACTTCCTTGGTGAAGGGCCGGTCGCGCGCGATGATCTCGCGCATCTTCTTTTCGATGGCCGCAAAATCTTCCGGCGTGAACGGCTCGTTGCGGAAGAAGTCGTAATAGAACCCGTTCTCGATCACCGGGCCGATGGTGACTTGCGTACCCGGCCACAGCGACTGCACGGCTTCCGCCAGCACGTGCGCGCAATCGTGCCGGATCAATTCCAGCGCACGTGCATCCTCGCGGGCGACGAACTCAATCCTGGCGTCGTTCTCGATCGGGTCGTTGAGGTCGGCGAGCGTGCCGTCCAGCGCCATTGCCACCGTGCGCTTGGCAAGTGAGGGCGAGATGCCCTTGGCGATGTCTAGGCCGGTGGTGCCCCGGGGAAATTCGCGTTTGGCGCCGTCGGGGAAGGTGACGTGGACCTTGTTCACGGGCTCGGCGGGCTTGAGATTCGTAATGGAATACTTGAAGTCGCTCATCAATCTCTCCTGTGGCTCACTCCTGCGGACCAACGCAGGTAAGCGGGAACTGGGCCCGGTATAGCAGGCGATTCGGGCGGGACAAGCGGGGATTCTCGTAAAACTCGGCGGCGGCGCTTGCCTCAATCAGGCTTCTTCGTCGAACCAGCTCGCAGCACCAGCAGGCACTTCGCTTGTACTTGTGGTAGGGCCGACCTACATGCGCCTGCATGGAAAATCGCTCCGCCGCGGCCCCTCGCTTTGCGCCCACCGCCCTGATGCTCGGCAATGTCGTGACCGGTTGCGCGGTGCTCGCGCCGGCCGGCATGCTGAAGGAATTGTCCGAAGGCCTCGATGTCAGCATTCGCACCGCGGGGCTCCTGATCACCTTCGGCGCCATCGTGCTCTGCGTGGGATCGCCGGTGACGGCCTGGCTCACCAGCCGCATCGAGCGGCGCGTGCTGCTTTCGGCAACGCTCGCCGTGCTTGCGGCAACCAACATCGCCTCGGCCTTCGCGTCGGACTATGCCAGTCTGCTGGGCCTGCGGCTTTTGATGCTTGCCGTCGGCGTGATCTATACGCCGCAGGCCGCCGGCACCGCCGCGATGATCGTGCCGGAAACCAGGCGCGGTTCGACCATCGCCTACGTCTTCCTCGGCTGGTCGCTGGCCGCCGCGATCGGCCTGCCGCTGATCGCGCTGGTTTCCCATCGCTATGGCTGGCGCGTGGCCTATGGCGGCGTCGGCGCGCTCGGGCTGATCAGCTTCCTGCTCCTGACCTGGCGATTGCCGCGCGGCCTGTTCGGCGCGCCCGTGGCGTTGCGAACCTGGCTCGATCTCGCGCGCAACCGGCTGGTCGTGCTGTTGCTGCTGGTTACCACGCTCTACATGGCCGGGCAGTTCGTGATCTTCACCTTCATGGGACCGCTGGTTGCCAGGCTGACCGGTGCAAGCGCCGATGCCGCGAGTCTGATGTTCGCGCTCTACGGCGTGTTTGGATTCCTGGGCGTTGCGGTCGCGACACGTATCGTCGACGGCTGGGGCGCCTTTCGCACCTCGCTGTTGTCGGTATCGCTGGTGCTTGCCGGCGTCGCGGGCTGGGCCTTTAGCGCAGGCAATTACGTGCTGATGGCCGTTTCGGTCGCAATCTGGGGGCTGGGGTTTGCTTCCAGCAACTCGATGCAGCAGGTACGGCTCGTCGCGGCCGCGCCGTCGATGGCGTCGGCGTCCGTCTCGCTCAACACCTCCGTCCTGTATGTCGGGCAGGCGATCGGCTCGGCCGTCGGCGGCGTCTTGTATGGCGGCGATTTCCTCTATGGAATGGGCTATGCGGCGACAACCTTCCTGGCCCTGGCGCTCGTTACCGTGGTCCTGACCCGAACACACGAACCCGGGTAGGGCGGCGCAGCTGTCACATCGTGACAAGCGGCCCGCCGCGTGCTTTCTTTGCCTGTACGGGAGCGATCAGGCGTCGGGAGGCCCACGCCGTTCGGGCGGGTTTCGCCGTTTGGCCTCAATCGAGCGCATATTCGTCGCATTGCCCTAAATAGTTTGGTCGGTCAGGGACGAAAGCGAAGCGACATGAAGAAGATTCTGGTGATTGCTGCAGTAATGTATTCGGCTGCTGCCGTTGCGCAGACCGGCGGATCGTCCAAGCCTCCGATGGTAGGCGACAAGCCGCTGGTACAGGTCAAGCCGCGGGGGGCAGCCAAGAATGCTCAGCCGGCGGATGCGGCGAAATCGGCCAAGGCCGCGCCGGGCAAGCCGAAATCGATGGCTCAGAAGCTGCAAGCCTGCCTCGAGATCGACGACGGAACCAAGGACCGGCTGAACTGCTACGATGCGGTGATCGCGCCAAAGCCCAATCCAAAGGCGAAGGCGCCGGTGAAGTCCGTAACGCAGTGCGGCGGCTTCAAGGACGAAGAGGAAAGGTTGACCTGCTTCAACGGCTTCGTGGAGAAGCTGCCGAAACTGCCCTCCTGATCTCTGGCCAACTGACCTCTCGCGCCGTGCAGTAGCGCAACCTCAGCGCCCGGTCAGTCGTTGATCCGGGTCAGGACTGCCTTGAAGGCGACGCCCGGCAACTGCAGCGCAGCCCCTTCGAAATCGACCATGTCGCCGTTCTCGCGGCCGCGCAGTGTCAGCGTGATCATGTCGGTGCCGAACAGCGGCCGGAACGCCGGATCCGGATTGTGCCGCAGTGTCGATACCTTGACCTGGATGCCGTCATCCCTGTTCACGTAGCTGCCGATGAAGGCAAAAGCGGAGTTGCCACCCCGCAATTTGCCCGCCGTCGCGTAGATCACGCCGGTGCCGGTGCCATGAACAGTGTGAAATTCGACCTTGTACAAGCCTTCGCGCAAAATTGTCCCCGATGGCGAAACATACTCAAATCAACGCATTTGGTGAAAGCTGAAGCCTAGAGCGAGGGAAACGTGGGGACAATGCCCATGTCGCCTTTTGGCGCAGGCATCAACATCACATTTGCGGGGAGGTACAATAAGGCACCCAGCGGGCCTGACTGTACGAGATATTTGAGGGATCAGCGGCCGGCGCTCGCGTACCTGGCCGACGCCGGTGCCGCCATCTTCACCAGCACATCCTTGACCGGGTGCTCGGTCCAGGCCTGCGTCACGTAACTGCGGTGGGTGATGCCGTCGCGCGTCTGCACGAAGACGACGCTGCCAGCCCGCAGCGGGCCATTCATGTCTTCGCGATAGGAAATGCCTCGTTCGCGCAGCATGGCCATCAATTCCATATCGCGCTTCCTGGTGTAGCGGGTATAGGAACTGACGAAGAAGCTGCCGCGGTTGTTCTCGATCCAGTTGGCGAACTTGTCGAGCTCGCCGTAAACGGCATCGAGCAGGATCACGCCGGCAACGCGCTTGGTGATGCCGCCGACCTCGAGGCTCCACGCCGTCGGCAGGAAGCCACCGCTGTAGCCGACGATCACGATCGGCATTTTGGCGAAGGTCTTCGCGGAATCCGGGTCGCCATAGAGGCGGGCGAGGTGGCTCGCCGACTCCTCCATGAAGCGCTTGAAGCCGTTCGGTTGCCAGAACTTGCCGGCGCTGGAGTCAGCCGCATCGACGGCCATCTGGGGAGCAAGCAGCACGGCATTGACGCCGGATTCGGATATTTGCTGCGGTACCTGCTGCCGGTCGCGTACGTCGCGCTCCAGCGTTGCGCCATTGCCGTGGAAGAACACCACGATCACGCCCGGTCGTTTGGCATCGAAATGCTCGGGCACGTGCACCAGCACGCGGCTGTCATTGTAAGTCTCGTCCTGCCAATAGACCTTGCCGGAATAGCTGCGGTGACCCCGTCGCTCGCCGTTGGAAACGTTGAGGAACGGCGCTTCCGCGCGCGGATTCGCGCCAAAATACGGGAAGGCAGACGACTTCATGCTGATCAGTGTCGTCATATCCTCGCGCGGCCGTTCCAGCGGAAGGGTCGGCGCGTAGGCTGCAACGCGATAGGACGAGGGGGCAGGCGCCGCATCCGGCGTGATCTTCTCGGTGCGCACCGTGCGCGTACGCAACTGCTGGCCGCGCGACGGCCACTTGATGCTTTCGGATTCGCTGGGGAAGCGATCGCTGAATTGCGGGGAGGGGAAGCGGTCGTCGAATGTGTCGCCGGTTGCATGCGCGTTCGCCGCCATCGCTCCGGCGGGCGGAGCCTTGCCGCATTGAGCGAGCAGCGCGGACACGGGCATCAGCACAGCGAGGAGGATCAGGGCACGCCAACGCGATGGCAGGCCAATCGGCACCACCTGACCAGCGCGACCATGCGTCGTCGATTTGGAATCGACCCCGACCATCCACCCCCCAAAACGACCGAACGGCAAGGTGGGCCGGCCGGCGTGCAGGTGACGTTCAAAGACCGGAGAAACTCCCCATCTCCGGATCATACAAATTATACACGAAATCGTGTCCTGATTGTGGGAGCGCCTATTTTGTTGCGCATTGCTGCGGGTGCCCAAATGCACGAGCAGAGGCCATCTAGGTGTTTTGATACCGTAATCGTAATTCGATTTAAACCTTTGTTAACATTGCTTGAACTGACGGGCTCAAGTCTGCACCATGGCGCGAATCCCGGGCTAGGTGCCCCAACGGCGTGAAGCGACATGGCGGCATCAGAAGCGGGTAGCGCGACCTTGCCCGGCCGGGTCACAGGCAGCGGCGGTTCGACCGTTTCGCTGGTGGTGGCGGTCGCCATCGTGGTCGCCGACATGGTCGGCGTCGGCGTGTTCACCAGCCTCGGTTTCCAGGTCAAGGATATCCCGTCCGGCTTTGCCATCCTGCTGCTCTGGGTGGTCGGTGGCGTCGTGGCGCTGTGCGGGGTGTTTGCCTATGGCGAGCTTGGCGCGATGTTTCCGCGATCGAGCGGGGAGTACAACTTCCTCAGCCGCGCCTATCATCCGGCGTTCGGTTTCGTCGCGGGGTGGGTGTCGGCGACTGTCGGGTTTTCGGCGCCCGTCGCGCTTGCTGCGATGGCCTTTGGCGAATACGGCCGCGCCATCCTGCCGGACGCGCCGCCGCTGGCGCTCGCAATCGGCGTGGTATGGGCGGTATCGCTGGTACAGATCACCGGAGTGAAGCACTCCTCCACCTTCCAGTTGATCTCGACCATCCTGAAAGTCGTGCTGATTGTCGCCTTTCTCGCCTCCGGCTTTGTCATCGGCACGCCCCAGCCGGTGTCCTTTACGCCGCAGCCCGCCGATCTCGGCTATGTCCTCAGTGCTCCTTTTGCGATCAGCCTCGTATTCGTGATGTATTCCTTCTCGGGCTGGAACGCGGCGACCTACATCATCGGCGAGATGAAAAAGCCCGAACGCAATGTGCCGCGCGCCATGCTGATCGGCACGCT
>JAHCKB010000059.1 GCA_026125985.1 Bradyrhizobium sp. | reverse complement strand
GCGGCGGCGCCGACCTGACCCCGGTGCTTGACCGGCGCCGCACTCAAGAGGACGCCGATACGCTCGCCTTTCATGCCGCCATGAAGGAAGCATGCACCGGACACAACGGGGTCGCCGACTACGACAAGTACAAGAAATGGTGCGACGAATATTTCTACCTGCCGCACCGCAAGGAGCCGCGCGGCATCGGCGGCATCTTCTACGACTGGCACGACAGCGGCGACTGGGAAGCCGACCTCGCCTTTACGCAGGACGTCGGCCGCGCCTTCCTGAAGATCTATCCCGAACTGGTGAGGCGCAATTTCAGCTCATCATGGTCGTCGGCCGATCGCGAGGAGCAATTGATCCGCCGCGGCCGCTATGTCGAGTTCAACCTGCTCTACGACCGCGGCACCATCTTCGGGCTGAAGACCGGCGGTAACGTCGACTCCATCCTCTCCTCCATGCCGCCGGAGGTGAAGTGGCCGTGACGAACTTGCCGCGCGCAATGCTGATCGACATGGACGACACCATCCTGTCGGCCTACGGCCGGCCGGAAATTGCGTGGAATCACATCGCCCGCGAATTCGCCGCAGAGCTGGCGCCTCTGCCGCCTGAGGCGGTTGCAGGTGCGGTGCTGACGTTTGCGCGAAACTTCTGGTCGACCGCCGAGCCGGCATGGCGGCTGAAGCTCGATGAAGCCAGGCGGCTCACCGTGCAGGGCGGATTCGACGCACTGGCCGCAGCCGGTCATGCCCGGTTGCCGGCGGACCTCGCCGCCCGCATCGCCGATCGCTTCACGGCCTATCGCGAGGAAGAGATGTTCGTCTTCCCCGGCGCGCATGACGCGATCGACGCGTTCCGCGCGCTCGGCATCAAGCTTGCCCTCGTCACCAACGGCGCAGCCGACACCCAGCGCGCCAAGGTCGAGCGTTTCGAGCTGGCGCATCGTTTCCACCACATCCAGATCGAGGGCGAGCACGGCTTCGGCAAGCCGGAGGAGCGCGCCTATCTCCACGCGATGGATGCGCTCGGCGTCGGAGCGGCCGACACCTGGATGATCGGCGACAATCTGGAATGGGAAGTCGAGATGCCGCAGAAGCTCGGCATCTACGCCATCTGGATGGACGTCCATGGCGACGGCCTGCCGGCGGGTTCGATCGTGAAGCCGGACCGCATCATCCGGTCGCTTGGGGAACTGTTGCCGACTGCCGACAGGTAGGCCGGCCGATCGCGTTCACGCCCCGGTGAAGTGTGAACGCACTTACAGATTGCAGCACCAGCGGTGTGCCATCCTGCGATCAGAGATCGGAGGCCGCCGCCATGCCCGATGCAAGCAACCAGGCAAGTGAAACCGAGACCGCTCCCCGCAGGCCGGGATTCTTTCGCAGGATTGGAGCGCTGGATCGAAGGTTCGCCTTCGTCAAGGGACTATCGGTATTTACGATCGCGAGCAGCGCGATCGTCGGCTACTTCCAGTACCTGAACGCCTATCAGGAAAAGGTCAGCGGCCAGGCGAAAGAGGACATGAAATCGGCGACGGAAACGTTCGAGGCGATATCCACGGCGTTTTCGGATGCGCTGGCACTCCAGAGCATGCTGTATGCCGGCTTCAGCTCGGCAACGCGCAACCGGCTGGACGGCAGCACGACGACGCTCGTCTCCAGGAACGCCAAGGACGTTTCCGCCGCTTATGAAAAGGCGCGGACCGAACTGCATGAGAAGATCGACATGCTGGCGCAAAAGGCAGAGGTCTACATCGACTGGGCAAGCGACATCGACCGAGACCCTGCGGACAAGCGCAACGTGGGTGACGACCCGCTCTCGCGCTATGTGTTGCGCGATTACCGGTTCAGCTGCTCCGATCCGGTCAACCTTCCCAAATTCGGCAACGTCAATGCCTCATCCGACGAGGCCCCAACGATCGTGCCGGACGGCGAGTTCTGCAGCACCGAGCGCAACCAGGACATCGACAACCGGACGGCGCCGCCGAACGCCTTCATCCGGATCTGCCCCAGCGGCCGAAACGACGTCGCGCGCCGTATTTACTGGTACAGCGCCAAGCATCACGTGCTGACGATGCACTACTGCTTCGAGAACCTGCACGAGCGGCTCGAAGCCGCCCGGCAATGGGCTTCGCAGAGCGACAGGGACGCGAACAAGGAAAGCGAGATGCAGGCTGAGGAAGCCGCCATCTCCACAGCGGTTGACGATCTCGGGCGCCGGCTCAATTCATTCAACAGCCTGGCGCTGCATCAGTTGGAGAGGATCCGGGTCAAATACCGGCCGGCCGGCTTCGTCTGCAGCGTGCCGGTGGTGCGCAACTTCTTTGCCAGAAGCTGCTTCCCGCTGCGAACGACCACGGAGCTGCTGCCGCACAGCATCAGGCTTGCGTCGATGCCGGCGCCAGAACCTTACGGCCGTGATCGGCCTGTCATGACCAGTCAGTACCCTTCCGATTCTCGCTGATCGAATTTCGGAGGAGCTTTCATGGAATTGAAACCGGGTGACGTGGTGACGCTGAAATCCGGCGGTCATCCGCTGACCGTGGCGGAAGTGAAGGAGGACGCCGTCTTGTGCCTGTGGATGGGGCTCGAAGGCGATCTGTTCCGCGAAACCCTGCCGCTTGCCGTGCTCGAACTCGCCGACCCCGATGAGGCGGATGATGATGAGGATGAGGACGACGACGACGAGGAAGAAGAGGAGGAAGCGGACGATGAAGAGGACGACGAGCCTCGCAGGAAGAAGTGAGGCCCGGTTCTCAGCGATCCGCCAGTCTCGCCGCCACGATCAGCGCAGCGCCGCAGAGATCATCATCACGCCTCCTGCGATCACAACGGCATCGAGGACAGCCGTGTGGACATGCACGGGCATGCGCTCGACGAAGGCCCGTGCAAGGAAGGCGCCGGGCAGCGACACCGCGCCGATCAGCACGGCAAAGGCCAGAACCTGCGCGGTGACCGCACCGGCGAGACCAAATACGGAAATCTTGATGACGCTGGTGGCGAGCGAGATCACCGCGTCGGTGGCGATGACGGCGGCGCCTTCGAGCCCCGCCGCCATCAGGAGCGACAGCAGGATCACGCCTGATCCCGACGTGCCGCCGACCACCACGCCGTAGCCGACGGCGCCCAGCGCAAGGCCGCCGTCGCCGATACGGATGTCGCGGCGCCTGGCGAGGCGGCGCAGCGGCACGCTCAGGATCAGCATGGCGCCGATCACGACGGCCGCGCCCGCGCTGGTCAGCCGCGTATAGCCGTAAGCGCCGAGCGCCGTCGTCACGCAAGCCGCCAGCACCACGATCAACGCGCGGCGGCGATCGGCGTGACGGACGAAAGCGATGAAGCGGGAGAAATTGGTGAAGATCGAGGAGATCGCGATGATCGGCACCACGGGCTCGGCGCCGATCAGCGGCACCAGCACCAGCGGCATCAGCGCGCCGGTGCCGTAGCCCGCAAGCCCGCCAACCACGGAGGCGGCCAGCGCGACGCAGCCCACCAGCACGAGCTGTGGGAGCGAGACGTCGGCGAAACCGGAAAGGAGGTTCACAGCCGGTGATCGTGGGCGAAGCGCGCCACGGTCTGGTCGGCGATCCCGGCGACGGCATCCGGCTCGAGCGGAAAACCGGCGGCAAGCCAGGCGTCTTCGGCAATCGTGAGCACGTGGCCGAGCGCGGGGCCCTCCGCGATGCCGCGCGAGATGAAGTCGGCGGCCTTCAGCGGAAATTTCGGCGCGGTCCAGCGCCGCGGAAGGCCTGCCATCTGCCGCCAGTCGCCCGTGTCAGCTCCCCCTGCCCGTGCCCATGCCAGCATCAGGCGATCGCGGTAAGCCTCCGCGCCGAGACGGTACAGAAAGCGCTTGGCGCTCGCCTCGTCCATATCGGCCAGGTGCCACCAGCCATCGGCCATGGAGTCCAGCGCCTTTGCTTCCGCATTGGAGAGCCGCAGCCGCGACGCGACGCGCCCTGCGTCTTCTGTGACAACCACGGCCAGCGCGCCGAGCCGACGCATCGCATTGGCAGGCATTCCCAGCATCCGCTCGACATCGATCATGGCGGCCAGCGGCCCGGCATAGGCGACGCCGCCGATGATCTGTTGCAGGATGCCGCACTCCGCCATCGCAGCAATCGAAGCCGGTGCACCCGAGGCCATCATCAGTTTCAGCATCTCGATGCGGATACGCTCGGCCGACAGGTTCGCCAGCCCGGCGCGGCCGCCGATGCAGGCGAGATAGCCGGCACGATCCGGCTCGCCGGCGCCGTAGGCCGCATGGATTCGGAAGAAGCGCAGAATGCGCAGGTAATCCTCCGCGATCCGCTCGGCAGGATTGCCGATGAAGCGCACGCGCCGTTCAGCGATGTCGGCAAGCCCGCCGACATAATCATGCACCACGCCGGCCGCATCGACCGACAACCCGTTGATGGTGAAGTCGCGCCGCTCAGCGTCGCGCATCCAGTCGCGACCGAACGCAACCCTGGCCTTGCGGCCGAAGGTTTCGGTGTCCTCGCGCAGTGTCGTTACCTCGAACGGATGCTTGTCCAGCACCAGCGTCACTGTGCCGTGCTCGATGCCGGTCGGCACGCTCTTGACGCCGGCCGCCTCCGCGCGGCGGATAACCTCTTCGGGCCGTGCGGTCGTAGCGATATCGACGTCGGCGACAGGAAGGTCGAGCAGCGCATTGCGCACCGCCCCTCCGATCACGCGCGCCTCCTCGCCATCGCCATCGAGCAGGGCCAACACGCGCCCCGCGGGACCCGATTGCAGCCATGGCGCGTTGGCCAAGACCCGGGCCTCGGTCATTTATGCCCCCCGGGTCTTTCCACACCGGGAACCAGCCTGCCGTCCTCGAGATGGGCAGGCTCGTAGGTCGAGTCGGGCGGCGCGCCGGAGAACTCGGCCAGAAAGATGAGGCTGACAATGACCAGCAGCAGCGAACCCAGTGCGAGCTGGGCGACGCGCGACATCGGCCAGGAAGACTGATTGAGAACGTCGGAGCGCGTCACAATCAGGAACAGCGCGTAGACCGCAAAGGGGATCAGGAAGATTCCGATTTCAGTCAGGACCGGGCGGATCATGCGAGATAGATCCGCTCATAGAGAACACGCAGGATTCCCGCGGTGGCGCCCCAGATGTAACGCTCAGCGAAAGGCATCGCGTAGTAGGAGCGCTCCATGCCGCGGAACTCCTTGGTGTGGATCTGGTGATTTTCCGGATCCATCAGGAAGGCGAGCGGCACTTCGAAGGCATCGTCCACCTCGTATTCGTTGATTTCCAGCGTGAAGCCCGGCTTCACCCTGGCCACGGTGGGCAGGATACGGAAGCCGAAGGCGGTGCCATAGACGTCGAGATAGCCGATCGGCTCGATGAAATCGCGCTTCAGTCCCACTTCCTCGTCGGCCTCGCGTAGCGCCGCATCCATCGGCGAGGCGTCGCTCGCATCGATCTTGCCGCCCGGAAACGCAATCTGTCCCGCATGACTGCTCAGATGCTCCGTGCGCTGGGTCAGAAGCACGGTCGGCTCGGGATGATCGACCACGGGGATCAACACGGCCGCAGGTCGCACCGGCTGCTCCCTTGCGACGATCTCCAGCATGCGGTCGTTGCCGGAATCGCCCGTGCGCGGGACGATGTTGGGATCGATCAGACCCGGCGGCACGTCGAAGCCCAGCCGCGCGCGCGAGCGGCTGAAGAATTCTTCCGCATCGAGAGGCGCAAGCTTCGGCTTCACGACCTGTTCGTTCAACGCGCGTTCCTCACCTGCTCCGCATCGGCCATCGCGAAAAACTCGCCGCCGGATTCGACCCCGAACATTTCCTCGCCATCGATCATCCGCTCCTCGCCCATGTCAACCAGATCGTAGTAGAGCGCGCGGGTTACCTTGGCCCAGAGATCGGCACGGACATGCAGGTAGGGCGTGAGCCCACCGTCGGCCGCCCGCTCGAACCGCAAGCCATGGCCCGCCCCGCAGGCCACCCAGTCGTCGACATTGGTTCGGAAGCGCAGCAGCCTGCCGCGCGCGTCGTTCTCGATCCGCATTTCCACGGCCATGAAGGGCGCGTCATCGACCCGGATGCCGACTTTCTCGACCGGCGTAACCAGGAAATGCTTGCCGTTCTCGCGCTTGAGGATGGTCGAGAACAGTCGCACCAGCGCCGGCCGGCCGATTGGCGTCCCCATATAGAACCACGTACCATCGCCGGCGATTCGCATGTCGAGGTCGCCGCAGAACGGCGGGTTCCACAGATGCACCGGCGGCAGGCCCCGCCCGGCTGGCGTAGCGTTGGTTGCTTCACGTGCGGCCACCGTCAGCCCTTCGAGACCAGCGCCGAGGTCGGTCCTGGAATGACTCTCGGATTGACTCTTGGGTTGCCCTTGGTTCGCCATGGTTTACCCCAAAGGTTCAGTGCCGGTCTGGCACGATTGGTGCACGTCCAAGTCGACATGGAGAGAGACAGATTCTCGCCACAACGTGATGCCGTTCATACCCTCATTATCGATAATGTGGGGATAGTTTAATTCAACAAATGCGTGGCCTTTGCATAGGTTTAGCATGAGGTCCATGGGATGACGATCGAACGGATGGCGCCCCATTCGACGGGCAAGCCTTCAGGGAGCTGACGGGAATGGCAGGTTCAGAGAGCGTCGAGAAGCTGGAGGATGGCGTCGTCCGGTCGGCCGAACAGGTTTCTTCCCAGATCCGCGCCGCCAAGGAAGCGATTTCTGCGGTCATTTTCGGCCAGGAGCGCGTCATCGAAAATACGCTGGTGACAATCCTGTCCGGCGGCCACGCGCTGCTGATCGGTGTCCCGGGTCTAGCCAAGACCAAGCTGGTGGAGACGCTCGGCGTTACGCTCGGCCTCGATGCCAAGCGCATCCAGTTCACGCCCGACCTGATGCCCTCGGATATCCTGGGCGCCGAGGTGCTGGACGAGAGCAGCGCCGGAAAACGCTCCTTCCGCTTCATCGCCGGTCCCGTTTTCGCGCAGCTCCTGATGGCCGACGAGATCAACCGCGCGAGCCCGCGCACCCAGTCGGCGTTGCTGCAAGCCATGCAGGAACAGCACATCACCGTTGCAGGCGCGCGGCATGACCTGCCCAAGCCATTCCATGTGCTCGCAACGCAAAACCCCCTGGAGCAGGAAGGCACCTATCCCCTGCCCGAAGCCCAGCTCGACCGCTTTCTGATGGAAATTGACGTCGACTACCCCGATCGCGACGCCGAACGGCGCATCCTGTTCGAGACGACGGGTGCGGAAGAAACGCTGGCAAAGGCCGCGATGAGTGCGGAGAAGTTGATTGCGGCGCAGCGGCTGGTGCGGCGGCTGCCGGTCGGAGATTCCGTGGTCGAAGCCATCCTGTCGCTTGTGCGCGCCGCACGCCCGAGCGCCGAAGGCGAGAAGCTGATCGCCTGGGGTCCCGGCCCCCGCGCCAGCCAGTCGCTGATGCTGGCGGTACGCGCCCGCGCGCTGCTCGACGGCCGCCTTGCGCCTTCGGTCGACGACGTGCTCGATCTCGCCGAGCCCGTGCTCAAGCACCGCATGGCACTCACGTTCACGGCACGCGCAGAGGGACGCACCATCCCCGACGTGATCAGACAATTGAAGACGCGGATCGGTTGATGGCCGCGCCCAGCAAGAACGAGGCTCTGGAGATCACAGCAGTCCGACGTGCCGATGGCGAAAGCCGCACGCTCGCCGCATCGCTGCCTCGCCTCGTTCTTGAAGCCCGCCGCATCGCCGCCAACGTCATCCATGGCCTGCATGGCCGCCGCCGCGCCGGCGCCGGCGAAAGCTTCTGGCAGTACCGTCGTTTCGTGTCCGGTGAGCCCGCCTCCAGCGTCGACTGGCGGCGCTCGGCGCGCGACGATCATCTTTATGTTCGCGAACAGGAGTGGGAAGCCGCGCACACCGTGTGGATCTGGCCCGACCGCTCGCCCTCCATGGCGTTCGCATCGCACAAGGCGCGCGACAGCAAGCTGGAACGCGGGCTGATCGTCGCCTTCGCGCTGGCGGAGCTGCTGGTTGCCGGCGGCGAACGCGTCGGCGTTCCCGGTCTGATGAACCCGACTGCAAGCCGTGCCGTGATCGACAAGATGGCGCAGGCGATGCTGCACGACGACGCCACCCGCGCGAGCCTGCCGCCGTCCTTCGTGCCGTCGGCACTGGCCGAGATCGTGGTGCTGTCTGATTTCTGGTCGCCGATGCCGGAGATCAGGACCATGCTCGCCGGACTTTCCTCGTCCGGCGCGCACGGCACGCTGATCCAGATCGTCGACCCCGCGGAAGAAACCTTTCCCTATTCGGGGCGCGTGGAATTCGTCGAACCCGAGGGCGGCGCAGTCATCACTGCCGGCCGCGCCGAAAGCTGGACGAACGACTATGTCGCGCGCGTCGCGCTGCATCGCGACGAAATCCGCGCCGAAACCAACAAGCTCGACTGGCTGTTCTCGACCCACACCACCACCCGATCGGCGGCGGAGCTGCTGTTGTTTCTGCATGGCGGAATGACGGTGAACAAGGGCGGCGTGCGTTCCACCGTGAAAGCAGGGCGAAGCGCATGATGGGGCTCCCCCTCACCTTCGCACAACCGTTCCTGCTGCTGGGGTTGCTGAGCCTGCCGGTGCTGTGGTGGCTGTTGCGGGTGATGCCGCCACGCCCGCGCCGCATCGAATTCCCGCCGACCAAGCTGCTGTTCGACATCGCGCCCAAGGAAGAGACGCCGTCACGAACACCGTGGTGGCTGACATTGCTTCGCCTGATCGCCGCGGCGCTTCTGATCATTGCCGCCGCGGGCCCGATCTGGAATCCCGCAACCGGCCTCGGCACCGGCAATGCACCGCTCGTGATCCTGCTGGACGACGGCTGGAGTTCGGCGGCGAGCTGGGATACCCGCATCAAGGCCGCCGACGAACTGATCGCCAAGGCCGACAATGACCGCCGCGGCGTCGCGCTGGTCGCGCTGTCCGAGCCGCAGCGTGACATCACGCTGCTGCCGGCCGGCACCGCACGCGTCGCGCTGCGGCAGATCGCGCCCAAACCCTGGTCGGTAGAGCGGGTGGAGACGCTGCCTGCGATCGAGCGCTTCCTCAAGGCCACCGGAGACGCCGAGATCGCCTGGCTCACCAACGGCACCGACACGGGCCGGGGCAGCGAATTCCTCGAAGCGCTGCCGAAGGCCATCGGCGAACGTACGCTGACGATCTTTGAAGGCACACCTCCGCCGCTCGCGCTTGCTGCCGCGGAGAATGCGGCGGCCAAGATGACCGTGAAGGTACTGCGGCCCGCGGGCGGCGCCAACGTCGGCACGGTGCGCGCCGTCGACGCCAAGGGCTCGCCGATCGCCGAATCGCGCTTTGTCTTCGCCAGCGGCGACCGCGAGACCGAGGCTTCCTTCGATCTGCCGGTCGAGTTGCGCAACGATATCGCGCGGCTGGAGATCGCGGGCGAGCGTTCGGCCGGCGCGGTGCAACTGCTCGACAAGCGCTGGCGGCGACGCGCGGTCGGCGTGGTTTCGGGCGCGACCAGCGACACCGCGCAGCCGCTGCTCGCTGCCAACTTCTATCTCGCCCGCGCGCTCTCGCCGTTTGCCGACGTACGGCGCAGCGACCGCGTCGCGCCGCAGCAGGCCATCGCACAGTTCCTCGACCAGAAACTGCCGATGATCGTGATGGCTGATGTCGGTACGCTGTCGCCGGAGATCCGCGAACGGCTCGACGACTGGATCGAACAGGGCGGCGTGCTGGTGCGCTTCGCCGGCCCGCGCCTGGCACAGGCCGACGACGACATGGTGCCGGTCAAGCTGCGCCGGGGCGGCCGCACGCTCGGCGGCAGCCTGACCTGGGAGAAGCCGCAACATCTGTCGAGCTTCGGCGCCGACGGGCCGTTTGCCGGTCTCGCCGTGCCCAAGGACATCACCGTTACCCGTCAGGTGCTGGCCGAACCGGATGCCGCGCTTGCCGCCAAGACCTGGGCACTGCTGGAAGACGGCACCCCGCTGGTGACCGGCGAGCGACGCGGCAAGGGCGTGGTCGCCCTCTTCCATGTCGGCGCCGACATGCGCTGGTCCGACTTGCCGATGTCCGGCACCTTCGTCGAAATGCTGCGGCGGATCGTCGACATGTCCGGCTACACCTCGGCGCGGGGCGCCGGCGTCGCGAGCGAAGGAACCGTCGAAATGGTCGCTCCCACTCGCACGCTGGACGGCTTCGGCGCGTTCGGACCGCCGCCATCGACGGCCAAGCCGATGCCGGCCGACTATCGCGACCGTGCCACTTCCGAACGTCCGCCCGGTCTTTATGGTCCGGCAGATGCTCCGATCGCGGTGAACACGCTCGCCGCCGCCGACCGTCTCGCCGCGCTCGACACTTCGGCGTTGCGCGCACAGCGGGCGACCTACAGCAATGCCGAGCCGCACGACCTGCGCGGCATGCTGCTGGCCACCGCGCTGGCGCTGTTTCTGATCGACGCCGTGATCGTGGCCCTGCTCGGTGCGGGCCTCGCGGCGCTGCTGCGGCGCTGGCGGCCGGCGCCTGCCTCGCTCGCGCTGCTGCTGGCCCTCGCGCTTTCGGCCGGCGCGCCCGAGCCGGTGCGCGCCGACAGCAAGGACGAGTTCGCCATGCGCGCGGTAGCGCAGACGCGCCTGGCTTACGTCGTGACGGGCAATGCCGACGTCGATGCCATCGTAAAGGCCGGCATGTCCGGATTGACGCTTTTCCTCGCCCAGCGCACGGCGCTGGAGGCCGGCGATCCCGTCGGCGTCGATCCCGGACGCGACGAGCTTGCCTTCTTTCCGCTGATCTATTGGCCGGTGCTGCCGGGCGCGGAGAAGCCGTCGCAGGACACGCTCAACCGCATCGACGCCTATATGAAGCAGGGCGGCACCGTGCTGTTCGATACCCGCGACGCCGTTGAGGCACCGCCCGGCGAGAACGGCGCAACGCAGACGCCGGGCATGCTGACACTCCGCAATATCCTGTCCTCGCTCGACGTGCCCGAGCTCGAACCGGTGCCGCGCGAGCACGTGCTGACCAAGACGTTCTACCTGCTGCGCGATTTTCCCGGCCGCTACGTCACGGGCCAGACCTGGGTGGAGACCCTGCCGCGCAGCGAGGACGACGAAGCGGCTTCGCGCCCGGCCCATGGCGGCGACGGCGTCTCGCCGATCATCATCACTTCCAACGATCTCGCCGGCGCATGGGCACTGCGTCCCGACGGTCAGCCAATGCTGCCGGTGTCGGGCAGAGATGCCCGCCAGCGTGAATTCGCCTTCCGCGCCGGCGTCAACATCGTGATGTACACGCTGACCGGCAACTACAAGGCGGACCAGGTGCATGCGCCGGCGCTGATCGAACGGCTGGGGCAGTAACAATGTCAATCGCCCCTTCCACCAACGCCGTCATGGCCGGGCTTGTCCCGGGCATCCACGTCTCTCCTGCCGCGACTGAAGTCGTGGATGGCCGGGCCAAGCCCGGCCATGACAATGCGGAGAGGACGTTCTGATGCAGTATGGCATCGCGTTCACCCCTCTCGTACCTTCGATCGTGCTGTGGATCGGGCTTGCCGCCATCATACTGATCGGCGCAGTTCTGCTGCTCGGCCGCTCGCGCGGCGCTGCCGTGCGCGTCCTCGCGCTGGCACTGGTGCTGCTGGCGCTGGCCAATCCGTCCTTCACCCGCGAAGAGCGTGAGCCCCTGTCCTCCGTCGCGGCCGTCGTCATCGACAAGAGTCCGAGCCAGAATTTCGGTGCGCGGACACGCGAGACCGCGCAGGCGCAGGAAGCCCTCGTCGATGCGCTGAAGAAAGTGAAGGGACTGGAAGTCCGCGTCGTCGATGCGGGCCAGGCCGACGGAGAAACCGACGGCACCAAGCTGTTCGGCGCGCTCTCCTCGGCACTGTCAGACGTGCCGGTCGATCGCGTCGCCGGCGCTTTCCTGATCACCGACGGCCGCGTGCACGACATCCCGGCCAATGCGGGCGCCGTCGGTTTCCAGGCGCCGGTGCATGCCCTGATCACCGGCCGCAAGGACGAGCGTGACCGCCGCATCGCCATTTCGGCCGCGCCGCGCTTCGGCATCGTCGGCCAGCCGCAGACCATCACCTATCGGCTCGACGACCAGGGGGTGTCAGGTGAACGAGCCAGGATCACCGTGCGCCGTGATGGCGAGGTAATCAACGAACGCACGCTTTCGAGCGGACAGACCGCCAATGTCGAGATCGACATCAAGCATGCCGGCCCCAACATCGTCGAGATCGAGGCCTCGCCGCTCGACAACGAACTGACGCTGGTGAACAACCGTGCGGTCGTGGCGATCGACGGCGTCCGCGACCAGCTCCGCGTGCTGCTCGTCTCGGGCGAGCCGCATTCGGGCGAGCGCACCTGGCGCAATCTCCTGAAGTCCGACGCCGGCGTCGGACTCGTGCACTTCACCATTCTGCGGCCGCCGGAAAAGCAGGACGGCACGCCGATCAACGAGCTCTCGCTGATCGCATTTCCGACCCGAGAGCTGTTCCAGCAGAAGATCCACGAATTCCAGCTCATCATCTTCGACCGCTATGCGCGCCAGGGCGTGCTGCCGATCGCCTATTTCGACAATATCGCTCGCTATGTCCGCGGCGGCGGTGCAGTGCTCGTGTCGGCCGGTCCCGATTACGCATCGACGACCAGCATCTGGCGCACGCCGCTGGATACGGTGCTGCCGGCGGAACCCGTCGGCGTGACGGAGAAGCCGTTTCACGCGCACCTCTCGGATGCCGGCAAGCGCCATCCCGTGACGCGCGGTCTTGAGGGCTCCGCCAGCGAGCCACCGCGCTGGAGCCGCTTCTTCCGCACCGTCGACACCCGCAACACCGTGACTCCGCCCGTCATGACCGGCGCCGACGGCAAGCCATTGCTGCTGTTGTCACGCTTCGGCGAAGGCCGCGTGGCGCTGCTGCTCACCGATCACATCTGGCTGTGGGCGCGCGGCTATGAAGGCGGCGGGCCGCATCTCGATCTGCTGCGGCGCACGTCGCACTGGCTGATGAAGCAGCCGGACCTCGACGAAGAGGCGCTGCGTCTCGAAGTGGCGGGCAAGGATCTCGCCGTGATCCGCCAGACCATGTCCGACACGGTGGCGCCGGTCACGATCACTTCGCCGAGCGGCATCACGCGCGAGCTGACGCTCTCGGCCGGCGAGCCCGGTGAGTGGCGCGCCACGCTGCCCGCAGGCGAGCTCGGCCTCTGGCAGGCGACGGACGGCACGCTGAAGGCGCTGATCAATGTCGGCCCGACCAACCCGAAGGAATTTTCGGAAGTCACCTCCACGACCGACATGCTCAAACCGCTCTCGCAGGCGACCGGCGGCGACGCGCGGCGCGTGGTCGACGGCGGCAGCCTCGACATGCCTCGCATCGTGCCGGTGCGCGCATCGACCATCTTCCGCGGTGACGGCTGGATGGGCGTGAGGATACGCGACGCCAGCGTGGTCAAGGGAGTCGGCGTGCTGCCTGTCTTTGCCGGCCTGATCGGCCTGCTGCTGCTGCTCGGCGCCTTCGCGGCAACCTGGCTGCGCGAGGGACGCTGAGGCTCAACGCTCCGGCGTTGCGCCAATCACACACTCGCACTTGATCCTGACTGGGGCGGTGTGGCCTACGGTTGACATCGCCGCCACCGTCCGATGTTATAATGTAACATCGGGTGATCGGATGCAGTGGTTCCGACGTAACATCAGGACGGGTTCCAGGCTGGCGCTGTTCGCGCTTGCGCTGCAATTCGTGCTGTCGTTCGGACATTTCCACTTCGATGCCGCGCGAGCTGAGGCCTCCATTCAGTCCCTCACCGACGTTCCACAGGCCCAGAACCTCGCGGCAGGCGAGCGGCAGCAGCCGACAAGCCACGACGAAAATCAGCCTTTACATGAGCCGTGCGCGATCTGCGCGGTCATGTCGATGGCGAACCAGATCGCGTTCGCGCCACCGGCGGTGTTGCCGCTGCCGGACATCGTTGAATTGCACTTCGTTCCGGCCGGTGGTGAGTCCGCTCGCGTGGGTACGCCATGGCCGGCGTTCCAGTCCCGCGCCCCTCCCTTTTCCTGACGATTGATCGACGTCCTTCGGAGATTTCCGCCCAGCGGCGCGAACCTACCGAGCGACATGGAGAAATCGTCCGTCGCCATGCGACGGCATCGGGAATGGGACCATGAGATTCCTCGAAAGACGTATACTACTTGCCGCCGGTGCGAGCTGGCTGGCATTGGGCGCAACCGCGTCCGCACAGAGCGCACCGACCGCGCTGCCCGACGTCAACGTGACGGCGCCAAGCCCGATCGTGAAGCGAAAGCCGGCGGTGGTGCACAGGCCCGCACGCGTCGCGCGCGCCGGTACCGGCACCAGTCGTGGCCGCGCCCCACAAGCGGAGCCCGCGCCGGTACCGGCGGTACCCACGCCGCAACAAGGCGTGCTGCCCGTCGTCACCGACCAGTTCGCAACCGTCACGGTCGTGCCCAACGAGGAAATCCGCCGCCATGGCGGCGGCACGCTCGGCGATCTTCTGTTCTCGAAGCCCGGAATCACCGGCTCTGAATTCGCGCCCGGCGCGTCCAGCCGGCCGATCATCCGCGGCCTCGACGTCAATCGCGTCGGCATCGTGGAAAACGGTGTCGGCGGCAACGGCGCCTCCGATCTCGGGGAGGATCATTTCGTGCCGATCGATCCGCTTTCGACAAACCAGGTCGAGGTCATCCGCGGACCGGCGACGCTGCGCTATGGGTCGACCGCGATCGGCGGCGTGGTCAGCGCCACCAACAATCGCATTCCGGATGCGTTACCCTCTTGCGCGGCAGCGCCGCCGTTCCAGAGCTACGGGCTTCCCGCCAAGGCGCCACCGTTAGCCGCAGCATCGCCGGGCTGCGTCACAGCCGAAACCCGGACCGCCGTGACGTCGGTCGATCGCGGGGTCGAAAGTGCCGTGCTGCTCGACGCCGGCGGCGGAAACTTCGCAGTCCATGCCGACGCCTTCGGCCGCAAGGCCGGCGACTACAATGTCCCGAGCTATCCGTTTCTGACGGACCCGAACTTGCCGTTCAGCGGACGCCAGCCGAACTCCGCATCGCAGGCCTACGGCGGATCGGTCGGCGGCTCCTACATCTTTGATGGCGGCTTCATCGGCGCGGCGATCACACAGCACAACGCGCTCTACCACATTCCCGGCATCGAGGGTACCGAGCTCCTCACCCGGATCGACGGGAAACAGACCAAATTTACCAGCAAGGGCGAATACCGGCCCGACAACGCGGTGATCGATGCAATCCGCTTCTGGGCAGGCGCGACCGACTACAAGCACAACGAAATCGGATTCGAGGATCCTGGCGTAGGCCCGCTGATTGTGCATCAGACCTTTACCAACAAGGAGCAGGAAGGCCGCGCCGAGGTGCAGTTCGCGCCGTTCAACGTCCGCTTTGCCGCGCTCACCACCGCCGTCGGCGTTCAGGCCTCGCACCAGAAGCTGACCGCGCCGAGCCCTGAGGATCCCGACAGCCCCATCAATGGACTGTTCGATCCGAACAAGAACACGAAGGTTGCCGGATACATCTTCAACGAGTTCAAGTTCAGCGATGTCACCAAGGCGCAGATCGCCGGACGTATCGAGAACGCGAGTTTGAGCGGAACGGCGCCAGCCTTTGTCCCTGACGTGTTCGACCTCAACGTCGATCCCAATGCCATCGGCCCGGCTACGGCGGTCAACCGCAACTTCACGCCGAAGAGCGGCAGCATCGGCCTGATCCAGAACCTGCCGTGGGATCTGGTCGCAAGTATCACCGGCCAGTATGTCGAGCGTGCGCCAAAGCCGGCGGAACTGTTTTCGCGCGGCGTCCACGAGGCCACCGGTACGTTCGATATCGGCGATCCGAATCTCCGCATCGAAACCGCAAAGTCGATCGAAGCAGGATTGCGCAGGGCGACGGGACCGTTCCGATTCGAACTCACCGGCTACTACACGAAGTTCGGCGGCTTCATTTACCGCCGACTGACCGGCAACACCTGCGAGGACGGTGCGTGCCAACTTGGTCCAGGTCTCGAATTGAACCAGGCGGTCTACAGCCAGCGCGATGCGACGTTTCGCGGCGGAGAATTCCAGTTCCAGTACGACGTGATGCCGGTCTGGAACGGTTTATGGGGGATCGAGGGTCAGTATGACATCGTCCGCGCAACGTTCGACGACGGGACCAATGTGCCGCGTATCCCGCCGCAACGCCTTGGCGGCGGCGTCTACTACCGGGACGCCAACTGGTTTGCGCGCGTCAATCTGCTGCACGCGTTCGCGCAAAACGACATCGCGCCGATCGCGGAGACGCCGACGTCGGGCTACAACCTGCTGAGGGCGGAGGTCAGCTACAAGACGAAGCTCGATTCGAGCTGGTTCGGTGCGCGCGAGATGCACGTCGGTCTGGTCGGCAACAACCTGCTGAACGAGAACATCCGCAACGCGGTATCCTACAACAAGGATCAGGTTCTGCTGCCGGGTATCGGCGTTCGGGCGTTTGCGAATCTGAAGTTCTAGGGAGCGAACATGAGCAAGGCGAAGCTACTTCGCCTTGCTCCAGTCCGGCCGGATCA